>JBGUMU010000119.1:0-28696 GCA_045116995.1 Bacilli bacterium | reverse complement strand
CGGTTGAACATAGCTTTAACTGTTTCTGATGGAACAGCACCGGCGTTTAACCATTTTAATGCTAATTCTTCATCGATGACGGCATTTTCAATACCTTTGGCTGGATCATAGTAACCAATTTGTTCAATGATACGACCATCACGAGCGAAGTGACTGTCAGCGGCGACGACACGGAAGAATGGATCTTTATGTCTACCGATTCTTGTTAATCTAATTTTAACTGCCATAATAATAGCCTCCTAATTTTTATTTCCTCGACAATATTACTAGTAATAATAAGTAGTGTCAAGCATTTTTGCTTTACAGTAATCATATTTATATAAAAATGTGTTGCAAATGGACTAGCATATTGTTATTATACTTGAGCATGTTTTAAAACATGATACGGGTGTTCCGCTGTCAAAATTGAGAATGAACATCAAGAGATAGTTGTATGTAGGAGGTCGAAAAGAATTATGAATAATAATTTAGTTAAAGAGATCACCGCTAGCCAATTACGTAATGATTTACCAGAATTCAATTCTGGTGACGAAGTCAAAGTTTCCGTCCGTATCGTTGAAGGTAACAAGACTCGTATCCAAAACTTCCAAGGTGTCGTTATCTGCCGTCGTGGAGGTGGTGTCTCCGCCACATTTACAGTTCGTAAAATGTCCGGTGGCATCGGTGTTGAAAGAACTTTCCCAGTTCATTCTCCATCCATTGCTTCTATCCAAGTTGTCCGTAAGGGTAAAGTTAGAAGAAACAAAATCACTTACATCCGTAAATTGTCTGGCAAATCTGCTCGTATTAAAGAAATTCTCTAATCAGCAAACAGATAAAAATGGGCTTGATAAAAGCCCTTTTTTATTGCCTTTTGCGCGCATATACTCATATAATGAGATAGATGAAAAGCAAGAAACTCTATACCATATTAAAAGCTCTCGGTACATTTCTATTGCTCGCTGCTATCTGTTTTAGCGGAGCGCTTATTTTTCATTCCTATTATTATGAATTAATTTATGTTTCTGGTACGTCTATGGCACCAACACTAAATGGTACAGAAAACGACTCTACAGGTTCTTTAGTGGATTTCGGTATTGTCGATGCTCATAAATCCGCTTTAGAGCATATTAAGCGTTTTAGTATTGTTAGTACTTATTATCCAGACGTTACTGACTATGACACTAACGGAAACCTCCTTAGCAATGCTAAGAAGAAAATCAAAAGGGTGGTGGCATTACCAGGGGAAACTTTTAAGATTGAAAAAGGCCAAGTTTATGTTTTAAACGGCACAGAGTTTGAATTAAAACCAGCATCTTTTAAGACCAATCCAAGCGCTGAAGCTGGTTATCAAGGTAAAGACACAATTGCTCCTATTACCCTTGCTGAAGATGAATATTGGGTCTTAGGTGATAACCGACAAGCCAGTAGAGATTGTGCGACTTTAGGTAAGCCAATTAAATACGAAAATCTCTTTGGTGTTTTAGTCGCAATCGAAGGTAAAGGTTCCTTATATATTAAGAGATATGTTTGCCCAAATTGTGGCAAAACTTATAAAGCAAATGGTGGCAATGTTTGCCCTAAATGTTATGTTGATTTAACTCCAGAATATGATGTTGGTAATAAGCAATATCACTGGCCAGTTTTCTATTAGAGGTAAGTAAGATGGCACAACAAATCCATTGGTTTCCAGGACATATGAACAAGGCCTTAAATGAGGTCGAAAATAAGGTTAAACTAGTTGACGTTATAATCGAGCTTTTAGATGCCCGTGCTCCTATCTCATCCATTAATGAAAATCTTGAAAAATTAATTCAGAATAAAAAGAAAATTATCGTCCTTACCAAAATCGATTTAGCGGATCCAGAAGCCACTAAAAAATGGGTTGAGGAATTAAAAAAGAAATATGACTCCATTCTCACATTGGACTTAAAAAACAATAGTGCAGAAACCATTCTTTCTAAAGCTGTTATCGCACTAGGTAAAGATAAATGGGCTAAAGAAATGGCTAAAGGTATGAAACCACAACCAATTAGAACAATGATTGTTGGTATTCCTAATGTAGGTAAATCATCACTAATTAATAGATTGGCTAAAAGAAAAGCCGCAGGTGTCCAAAACAAGCCTGGTTACACACGTGGTGAGCAATGGATCAAAGTTAACAAGGATTTCTTACTTTTAGATACCCCTGGAATCCTTCCAATGAGCTATGAAAACCAGAAAAAGGCCGCAAATCTCGCCTTAATTGGTGCAATTCGCGAAGATATTCTTCCAAACGAAGAGCTTGGCGAGCGCCTTTTAGAATATTTAAGAAACCAGTACCCATCTGCCTTAAGTGAAAGATTTGGTATTTCAGTAATTGAAGATAGAATCAAAGTTTTGAACCAGATTGCTGAAAAGAGAAAACTCGTTGATAGTGTAGGTCAAAACGATTTAATACGTGCTGAAGCCCTTTTACTTAAAGAATTTAAAGATGGCTTATTAGGAAAAATCACTTTAGAAAAATATGGCGCTTGATCTAGATGAGCAATATTACGCTCAAGGTTATAAGTTTATCGTTGGCTGTGATGAGGCTGGTCGAGGTTGCTTACTCGGACCTGTTTTTGCTGCAGCGGTAATCTTACCTCCAGGACTCACTTCCCCTCTTATTAATGACTCTAAAAAACTCACCGCCAAGAAGAGAGAAGAAGCCTATGACTTTATCATTAATAACGCTATTGCATATGGTATCGCATCTGTTAGCGCTGATGAGATAGATGAGGTTAACATTTATAACGCCTCCAGACTCGCTATGCAACGAGCAATTGAGAAGATGAATCATGATTTTGATTTGGTTTTAACGGATGCAATGAAGATGCCAAATTATCCAAAACCAGTGGTCGATATTATCCATGGTGACGCCCAATCAATGTGCATCGCCGCGGCTTCAATTTTAGCGAAAGTTTCTCGTGATCGTTTGTGTTTAGAATTAGATAAAGAATATCCACAATACAACATCAAGAAAAACAAAGGATATGGCACTAAAGACCATCTAGAAGCGCTCAAAGAATACGGCCCAGTAAAACACCTGCATCGCTTCACATACGCTCCTGTTAGAGCCTGTTTTATCGAAAAAGTTTCGTTATTTTAAAAAAGTATCGGACAAATTCGAAAAATCCTCCCTATTACATTTATAGGAGGCTTTTTTATTTATGATTGAATATGACTCAAGAAAAATCTTAATTTATCTCGCAGTGAAATATGATGGAGATCCTTTTAAGATTATCAATGCTGTCCGCTTACGTGAGGACCAGAATGTTCCTTATGACGAAATGGAGAAAGTGTGTAACAGTATCAAAAGCAAAGTAATTACTTATTTAGACAAGGATTTTCCTCACAAGCTTAAATCCATGTTCCGACCACCTTTAGTGCTTTTCTATTATGGTGATATCACCTTATTAGATGATGAAAAACGTAGGTACGCAGTCGTGGGCTCCAGAGAGTATAACGACTATGGTGAACAAGTGACTAAAAAACTAGTGCAAGAAATGGGTAGAGGAAAAATTCTAGTTTCTGGTATGGCTAGAGGAATAGACACTATTAGTCATCAAGCGGCTTTAGAAAACAAAGTGAGAACAATCGCGGTATTAGGTTCAGGTATAGATAACTGTTATCCAGAAGAAAACAAAGAACTATATGAAAGGCTAAAGAAAGAAGAATTAGTGATTAGTGAATATCCAAATATGTCTGAACCTGATAAAACTCACTTTCCTATGCGTAATAGATTAGTGGTAGCGCTATCAGAGGCAATTATTGTTCCACAGATAAATTCTCATGTTAGTGGCACGACCATTTCAGTGAACTTAGCAGTGGGCAGTAATAAGCCAGTTTATGTAGTGCCACATCCTATTTTTGACGAGACAGTGAATAACGAATTAATCCAGGAAGGCGCCAATGTTGCGGAAAACGGAAGACAAATATTAGAAGATTTGCATTGGGATTAAAAAGGAAAATTTTTCTTAAATAAAGTTCTCTTTTATTTAATTAAGGAATAAAGGAATTTGTTCGTTGACAAGCATTATGAGTAGGCTTATAGTTTTGTGACGGAAAAGACGTATGAAGTTAGTTATTGTTGAATCACCTGCCAAATGTACAACCATCAAGCGCTATCTAGGTGACAACTATATCGTCATGGCGTCCCTCGGACATATTCGTGACTTAGCGACATCTGGTAAAGATGGTTTAGGTGTGGACGTTAAAAACGATTTTCAACCAACATATATTATCAATAAAGACAAACAACACATCGTTCGCGAACTTAAAAACGCGATGGATAAATGTGATGAAGTCATATTAGCAACCGACCCTGATAGAGAAGGTGAAGCTATTGCCTGGCACTTAGCCCAAGTTTTAGGTTTGGATGTTGAAACTACTAAGAGATTAGAATTCCACGAAATTACTCGTGATTCTATCGGTGAAGCAATGAATCATCCAAGAACCATTAATAAGTCTCTTGTTTCTTCGCAAGAAACACGTCGTATTATTGACCGTATTATTGGTTTCAAATTATCCACTCTTTTATTTAAGAAAATCCATTCCCGTTCCGCTGGTAGAGTTCAATCCGCTACATTAAAGATGATTGCGGATCATGATGATGAAATCGCTAAATTCGTCCCAGAAGAATATTGGACAATTACCACTAAGATTAAAGCGTTCAATAAAGAATTCAATGTCACATTACTCTCTGATAACGGTCAAGATATCGATATCAAGAATAGTGAACAAGCACACGCTGTCTTAGATAGAATTCCTGAAAAGTTAAACGTTTCTAAAGTTGAAAAGAAAATCAAAGTTAGTGATAGTAAAGAACCATTCATTACTTCCACCTTACAACAAGAAGCTTTCTCTCGTTTAAAATTCAAAACAAAGAAAACTCAATTAGTTGCTCAGCAACTATATGAAGGTATCGAAGTCGATGGTGAACATGTTGGTTTAATTACCTATATGCGTACTGACAGTACACGTTTATCACCAACATTCGTCCAACGTGCTACAGATTACATTACTGAAAAATTCGGTAAAGAATACTTAGGTCACGCTAAAAAGATTAGACAAGTTAGTATGATGCAAGATGCGCACGAAGCGATTCGTCCAACAAGTAACCATCGTACTCCAGAATCCGTTAGAAAATTCTTAACAAACGATCAATACAATCTCTATAAATTAATTTATAACCGCACACTTGCATCTTTGATGCAGTCTAAGAAAGATGAACAAATGACTGTCTTCTTAGAAGGTGATGGATTAATGTTCAAATTAGATTTAACTCGTACCCTCTTCCAAGGTTATGAAGCTATCTATAAAGACGCCGAAAAAGAAGAAAATCATTTCGAATTCTTCCCAGACTTCGCTAATGATGAACAATTCGAAGTCGTCCTTAAAGAAACTGAACAAAAGTTTACGCAACCTCCAGCCCATTACTCTGAAGCTAAGATTGTTAGACTTATGGAAGAAGTCGGTATTGGTAGACCATCAACATATGCCTCCACAATTGATACCATCAGAAAGAGAAAATATGTTGATAACGAAAGTGGTATCTTAATTACCACAAAACAAGGTAACTTAACTTCTGTTGTCTTGAATAAATACTTCCCAGAAATCGTTAATACTAAGTACACAGCGACCATGGAAAAGAAACTCGATAACATTGAAGAAGGTAACCAATCCAGAAGTAAGATTTTAAATGATTTCTACTATCCATTTATCGAAGAATTCGATAGAGTTAGCAAAATCATGTATAAAGAAAGCTTTGTGGAAACTGGTGACAAGTGCCCAAAATGCGGTGCGCCATTAGTCATCAAGGAAGGTAAAAATGGTCAATTCGTTGGCTGCTCCAACTTCCCTGAATGTAAATATGTCCAAAAGCAAGAAAGTGATGCTCCAGCACCAACTCCAATTGGTGAAAAGTGTCCTGAATGTGGTGGTGAATTATTACTCAGAAACAAAAATGGTAATTCCTTCATCACATGCTCCAACTTCCCAAAATGCCGTTACACCAGAAAAGTAGCGAGCTCAAATACTTCTCCAGTTATTGAAGAAGAAAAGAAAGTCAAAGATTGTCCAGATTGCGACGGTTATCTCGTCAAGAAGAAAGGCCGCTTCGGTTACTTCCTTGGATGTATCAATTATCCAAAGTGCAATCACATGGAAAAAATCATGAGAAAGAAACGGAAGTGACATCCCCCCACTTATAGAAGATGGGGCTTCCCACTCAAGAGATCTATTGATCTCAGTATCAATGGGCTATCCCCGAGAGTCCCTCGGTTAAGGATATTTATTAACAAGATATCCAACTTGTTTAGATTGAGATTAATTAGAAGGATTAAGGATCATTCTTATTCCTTCTTTTTTGATGTTAATCGCTGCGTTATAATCGCGGTCATGTTTGGTGCCGCATTCAGGGCAAACCCAACTTCTTTGGTTAAGCACTAAGTTTGTTTTTCGATAAGTACAAGAAGAACAAATTTGACTACTAGGAAAATATCTATCAACTTTGACTAATTTCTTATTTAGCCATTCTAGCTTGTACTTTAAATAGTTAAAAAAAGTGCCATAACCTAAATCAAAAATTGTTATTCCAAACTTTAGATTATCTTTTCTCTCACTCATTTCTTTTAGGTCTAGATTCTCCACAAAGACATAATCATAAGTATTAGCAAGTTTTCTACTTACCTTATGAAGAAAGTCTTTTCTCTGATTAGCAATGTGTTCGTGAAGATTCTTTATTCTCATTAATTGCTTTTGATAATGAGTTGAATCTTTCTTCATGTGAGACAACTTTCTTTGTTCTTTTGCTAATTTAGTTAAAGAATCTTGAAAATAAGTTGGCATATCTAAATGATTGCCATTACTATCAACAAACAAATGGGCTAAAGAGAAATCTAATCCAATGGAATTATTAGAATCTAGAGTGTCCTTGATATATTCTCCATAGTCAAAGTATTCTTCTTCACCCAGCAAAGAAACATAGTAATATTTACCTTTTCTAGAAACACTGACCATGGTGAATTTAAATGATTCTGGTAAATGACGATGAAGTTTTATTTTAACTCTGCCCACTTTGGGGATTTGGATATCATCCTCAATAAAACGGACCAAATTTCGACTATTCATGGTCGTATAACCATAATCATTCTTTTTCTTTTTAAATTTTGGAAATGAAGCATTGTGTCTAAAGAAATTCATATAGGCATCAAATAAATGGGCAACAGCTTGTTGCAACGCAATCGAATCAACTTCTTTTAAATATGGGAATGTCTCTTTATATTCTGGAAGGAGTTTGATTAATTCATATTTATTAATCGTTCTATTCTTATCGGCCTTATATGATTCAATACACATAGAAAGAAAGTCGTTGTAGACTTGGCGGCAGCATCCTAAAGTCTTCTCAATTAATTCTTTTTGAGAAGGATTAGGATAGATTCTAAAGCGATATGTTCTTTTAATTGTTTTAGTCATACTTATCCTTTCGAAATATAAGAAAAGGGAAATAAATGCTAAATGCATTTTCATCCCCTTATCCATATTTCCTACTATTAGTATATCAACTTGTTGATATAAAAGCAAGACTCTATCAATACTTTTTAACCAGAAATCAATCAACACTCATATAACTACACTCAAATTCATCCCCTACTTATAAAAGATAGGGGTCTTCTTTGAGAATTCGATAAATCCATTTTTTCATATTTTTGTTATGATTATTGTATGAATAAACCTGAACAAGAGTTTTTAGATCATCTCTTAACTGTCCGTAATTATTCCAAAAAGACAGTCGCTAGTTATCAAGAAGACATTGATAAGTTTTGTGCTTATCTTTTTAAGGAAGACATTCTTTTAGAGGATGTTGATACAAGGGTTATCCGTAATTTCTTAACGGAAGAAATGGCTAGAGGCGTTAGTAAGAGAAGTTGTAAAAGACGTCTATCATCTTTAAGACACTTCTATAAGTATATGGTAAATGTAGGTTACTTAAATGATAACCCGTTCATTTTTATAAGCGCTCCTAAGGTCCCAACTAAATATCCTCACGCTCTGTATAAAGAACAAATCGAACAGATTTTTAAAAGGAATGCTGAAAGAGAAGACGCTCTTAAATCTCGTGATCAAGCGATCCTAAATTTGCTCTATTACTCTGGTATCCGAGCGGAAGAATTGGTGAACCTAGATGTCCAGTCTGTGCAATTAAGAGACAGGGTGGTACGTGTTTTGGGTAAAGGTAACAAGGAAAGAATCATTCCATTTACCGTTGAATGTCAAAAGGCTATCAAGTACTATCTCGAACACGAAAGAATGGAATTATTAAAGAAAAGCAAGAATCCTTCTCCTGCCTTATTCTTAAACGCTAAAGGTATGAGACTAACAACTAGAGGTTTAGAGTATATCCTAGATTCCATCGAAGAGAAAACAGGTGTATTTGTAGGTTTACACCCACACATTCTCAGACACTCATTTGCGACACACTTATTAGAAAACGGAGCGGACCTCCGTGTCATCCAGGAACTCCTCGGACACGAGAGCATAAACGCTACCCAGGTATATACTCACGTCACAGAAGAGGCGATGAAAGAAACGTATATGGCTGCTCACCCAAGAGCGAAGAAAAAGTAGAATTACACCCAATAATAAATATTATTTTTCTCTTGCATGCGCAAATGCGCTTTGGTAAGATATTAAGCGCTGTGGATACAGCAAATACACACATTGTGGATTGAACCGCCAATGTGCTTGTTGAAAACAAGTGGTCGGGTTCTTCGAAGCAATGGAGGTACAACAAAAGGAGGCCTAAAAATGGCAGAAGAAAAGAAAGAAGTTCTCGAAGCTGAACAAGCTCCAGAACAAGCTGCCCCAACAATGGAAGCAGTTATGCATGATCCTGATGCACCAGTTATCACAATGAGAAAGTTACTCGAAGCTGGCGCTCACTTTGGTCATCAAACCCGTAGATGGAACCCAAAGATGAAAAAGTACATCTATGGTGCAAGAAATGGTGTCTACATCATTGACTTACAACAAACAGTCGACGCAATTACAGTTGCCTACGCCAAAATGAAAGAAATCGTTGATAACGGTGGCAAAGTCTTATTCGTCGGTACAAAGAAACAATGCCAAGAAGCTGTTCAACAAGAAGCTTTACGTTCCGGCAGTTTCTACATCACCAACCGTTGGTTAGGTGGTACATTAACAAACTTCAAGACCATCCAATCCAGAATTAGATACTTGAAAGATCTCGAAAGAAGAGAAGAAGAAGGCGAACTCGACCTCTTAAGCAAAGTCGAAGCCGCTCAACTTCGCAGAGAAAAAGAAAAATTATCCAAAAACTTAGATGGTATTAAGGAAATGAGAAAGATTCCTAACGCCATGTTCGTTATCGACCCACGCATTGAACACAATGCTGTTGCCGAAGCTAGAAAGTTAGGCATCCCAGTCTTCGCTATCGTTGACACAAACAGTGATCCAGATGTCGTTGACTATGTCATTCCAGCTAACGACGATGCAGTTCGTTCCTTCAGTTTAATCTTAGCCGTCATCGCTGACGCTATCGTTGAAAGTAAGAACGGTGTCCCAGTCGTGGCCTATACAAAAGATGAAGGCGAAGCCGTCACAATGAAAGAAGTCATTCGCCAAACAGAAAAAGAAAACGCTGAAAAATTAGCGAAAATCAGAGCTGAAAGACAAGCCCGTCAAGAAGCTTATGAAAAAGAACAAGCCGAAAGAGAAGCTCGCAGAAACGCTGAAAAACAACAACGTAGAGCCGCTAAACCAAAAGCTCCAAAAGCCGAAGGTGAAGAAGCTCCAGCCGCTGAAGAAGCTCCAAAAGCCGAAGGAGAAGACAAATAATGGCCTTAATTGATTTAATCAAACAATTACGTGACAGAACCGGTGCTGGTCTTATGGACTGTAAAGCCGCTTTATTAAACAACGGTGAAGACTTAGACAAAGCTACCGACTGGTTAAGAGAAAAAGGTTTAGCCAAAGCCGCTAAGAAAGCTGATCGTATTGCTGCTGAAGGTTTAGCCTTAACAAAGACATGCGAAAAATGCGGTAAATCCGTCGTTATCGAAGTTAACTGTGAAACAGACTTCGTTGCTAAAGGCGATGCTTTCCGTGAATTAGTTGAAAACTGCGCTAAAGTCATCTTAGAAAAAGAACCAAAAGATGTTGAAGAAGCTAAAGCTTTAACAACTGACTTATTCACAGATGCCACAGTTAAAATGGGTGAAAAATTCGATCTCCGTAGATTCACTCTCATCAACCAAGAAGCTGGTCAATTCGTTTACACATACATCCACATGGGTGGTAAGATTGCCGTTGCTGTCGTTTTAGATAAAGAAGATGCCGAATTAGGTAAAGGTATTGCCATGCACATCGCTGCTAACAACCCAGCCTACTTAGACACCAACGCTATCGGTAGTGACGCTATTGAACACGAAACAAAGATCCAACTCGAAGCTGCTAAGCAAGATCCAAAACTCGCTGGTAAGCCAGAAGAAATGCTCAAGAAAATCATCGGTGGTAAAGTTAACAAATACTTTGCTGAAATGGTTCTTCTTGAACAACCATACTTACTCGATACTGAATCTGGTAAGAAAGTTGGCCAAGTCCTTCAAGAAAAGAAGACAAACGTTATCAAATACGTCCGTTACCAAGTTGGTGAAGGCATTGAAAAACGTAAAGATGATTTCGCTAGCGAAGTCATGAGCCAAATGAAGTAATTTTTCAAATTAAAAGAAGCACCTTTGGTGTTTCTTTTTTTAGGAGGTAAACCATGGCATATAAAAGAGTTTTATTAAAACTATCAGGCGAAGCCTTAAAGGAAAATAGTGACGCCATTCTCTCTGCAGAAGCATTAGATAACATGGCCCAAATGGTCAAGAAGATTCACGCAACTGGTGTGCAAGTTTGCATCGTTATCGGCGCTGGTAATATCTGGCGCGGTAAGATTGCTAAAGACGCAGGCATGGATCAATATGAAGCTGATTTCATGGGCATGATGGGTACAGTTATTAACGCTGTGGCCTTAGGCGCTAGACTCAAAGTCTTAGGTGTTGAATCATTAGTGACATCCGCTATTGGTCCAGTCCCAGAAGTTAATGTCCCTTATAGCATTGAAGTTGCTGATAAAGCCATGAATGAAGGCAAGGTTGTCTTCCTCTCTGGCGGCACAGGTAAACCATATTGCTCCACAGATACTGCTGCAGCCTTAAGAGCGGTGGAACTTAACTGCGATGCTATCTTAATGGGTAAGAATGGTGTTGAGGGTGTTTATGATAAAGACCCAAGAAAAGATGCCAGTGCAAAATTCTTTCCAACCATCACTTGGGAAGAAATGTTAAAACTTAATCTTCAAATCATGGACCTTTCTGCGATAGAATTAATTAAAGATAAAGACATTCATGTTTGTGTGTTCAGAATGGCTGCGGAAAATTTCGTCGCGGCTGCTCGTGGTGAACGCATCGGCACTGTCTGCAAAAAAGGAGAATAATCACCCATGGATGAACTCGTATTAGATATGCAAGAGAAGATGAATAAATCCATCGAATCTCTTAAACAACAATTAACCTCTTTAAGAACAGGCAAAGCAACACCAAGTATGCTTAACGGTATTGAAGTTGATTATTATGGCACAATGACCCCAATCAACCAAATGAGTTCCGTTTCTGTTCCAGAACCAAGACAATTACTCATTAAACCTTACGATAAAAATGACGCTAAAGCCATTATCGCTGCTATCAATAAGAGCGATTTAGGAATTAACCCAATTAACGAAGGCACACAAATCAGATTAACAATTCCTCCACTAACAGAAGAAAGAAGAAGAGAAGTTGTTAAACAAGCTAAGAAATATGGTGAAGACATTAAGGTTGCTATTCGTAACATTCGTCGTGACTATGTTGAATTAGCCAAAGATGATGACGCCTACACAGAAGACTATCAAAAGAAGATGTTAGAAGACTTAGAAAAAGTCGTCACAGATTCCATCAAAGCGGTCGATGTTGTCGTCGCTGAAAAAGAAAAAGAATTGATGTCTTTATAATCATCATTCAACAAATGTAAATAAAAGAGCGGTTATTTATTACAAATACCGCTTTTTATGTGTATACTATTTCTAAGTGCTAAAACTATGAAAGATCGCAAACCAATTTTTCAGCCAAATGAATTAAGTAATGAAGCCGCAACATCAATGCGCACCAGAATCATCGCTGGTTTAACTGCCATTGCGCTTGTTATTCCTTTTGTCATCTTTGGTGATTGGCCATTCTTTGGCTTTATTTGCTTAGTCTTAGTTTTTGCGATTATTGAAATTATTAGATGCGCTAAAACAAAGTATTCAAAACTTCTTTATGTGACTGCCTTTATTTTGGCATTCCTGGTTTTATTCTGGAACTTCTTCCAAGACATTCCAAAGATGTTTGATAAATCACTAGTGGAACCTGATAAATGGTCAGGTCTTTATGATAGCTATAATCGTATCTCTCTAAGTGCGACTATTATCTTCGTAGCTATTGTTCTTTCTTCAATAACCATTATTGCAGATAAAAACTTTACCATTATTGATGCCTGCTTCATTATTACCACAGTCATCATTATTGCTTTAGGCTTAGAGAGTTTGCTCTTCTTACGTTATTATCCAGTGCATGTATACCATGATGAACTAGCCCGTTTAGGTCAAACTGTGAACTATATCAATGGTTATGATAACGCTGAATCATTCTTATTCGTTTTCTATGTCGCTTTAGGCGCTTGCTTAAATGATGCATTCGCTTATTTCGTTGGTGTCTTCTTTGGCAAACACAAAATGAATCCAAGACTTTCTCCTAAGAAAACTTGGGAAGGTTTCTTCGGTGGCGTGATTTTAACTAGCTTATTCTGTTCAGGCTTTGCCTTTATTTTAAGCGCAGTTGGTCATCCAATCTTAAAAGGCTTATTAGATATCGATCACTGGTATCACATCATTATTCTTTCTACATTAGTCCCATTAGTGTCCGTTATTGGTGACTTAGTGTTCTCCTCTATTAAGAGACACTACGAAATCAAAGATTTCAGTAGATTAATTCCAGGCCATGGTGGCATCCTTGATCGTTTAGATTCGATTTTATTCGCGGCGATTACTGTCGCTATTTATACAAACATCTTCTGTGATGTGCCGGGAGGCTTTATTCTTCCATGATGACTATATGCCTCTTAGGGGCATCTGGTTCAATCGGCAGTCAAACAATTGATGTGATGCTCAAAAACCCAAATGATTTTGACCTCTTCGCTTTTTCTGTTGGTCATCAAACAAGAAAGATAAGAGGTATTTTAAACCATTTCCCAAACGTTAAAGCCATTTGTATCCAAGATAAAAACAAACTTAGTTACTTCAAGAAAACTTATCCAAACATCACATTCTTTTCTGGTGATGAAGGCCTTCTTGAATTAATTAAAGCCAGCAACGCTCAAATGGTTGTTAATGCTTTAGTGGGATTTGTTGGCTTAAGACCAACGATTGAAGCATTAGAAAATAACAAAATAGTGGCCTTATCCAATAAGGAATCTTTAGTCGTTGGTGGTGAAATCATTAATGGCCTATTAAAACAAGGTAAAGGTAAACTCATCCCAATCGATAGTGAACACGTCGCTATCGCTAAATGCTTAGCTGTTCAAGATGAAGATATCGATAAAGTGATTATTACTGCCTCAGGTGGTGCTTTTAGAAATCTAACAAGAGAACAACTTAAAGATGTTACACCAGAACAAGCTCTTAACCATCCTAACTGGAAAATGGGTAAAAAGATTACCATCGATAGCGCCACTATGGTAAATAAAGCATTTGAAATTATTGAGGCACATTATCTATTCGGGTTACCAATAGATAAAATTTCCACAATTTTGAATTTGAACTCTTACGTACATTCGCTTGTGCGCTATAATAGTGGCACGTATCGCATGGAGTGCGGTAAGCCTGACATGCGTAAGCCAATTAAGTATGCCTTATATCAAGGCTTAATCAATTATCAAACTGTCGTCAGTGATGATTTAAGTAAGATCAAAGATACGACTTTCGCGGACTTCAATGAAGACCGCTATCCAATCGTTAGATTAGCTAGAAAAGTTATCACCGAAAAAGGAACGCTCGGTGCGGTATTTAACGCCGCTAATGAAGAGGCAGTCTATGCCTTTTTAAACCATAAGATTCCTTTCCTTGGCATCGAAGAAATCATCAACAAGTGTATCGACGAACATAAAAATATTAAAAAGCCAAATTATGGCACTCTTAAGAGAGTAGATTTATCTACAAGAGCAAAAGTTAAAGAGCTTATTTTAGGAAGGAGGAACTAAGAATGGAAATATTACAAACAATCCTATATATCTTGTTGTTCCTCGTTTTCCTTTCCACTTTAATCATGGTTCATGAACTTGGACATTTAGCTGCCGCTAAAGCGTTTAGAGTCTATTGTTTAGAATATTCTATTGGTATGGGTCCTCTTCTTTTTAAAAGAAAAAGAAAGAACGGTGAAACACAGTTCTCTTTAAGAGCTATTCCTTTCGGTGGTTATGTTTCAATGTATGGAGAAGGTGTAGAACTTCCAGAAGGTGTTGAAGTACCTCCTGAACGTTCACTTAACAATATCAAGTGGTGGAAGCGCGCCATCATCTTAGTGGCGGGCGTCACTATGAACTCTGTTCTAGCAATTACTTTCTTCTTTATTAGTAACTGCATTCCTCAACAAGATATCACCTATATTAACCAAGTAGCAGTCGCTGAATCTTCTACGGCTTATAATGCTGGCTTTAGAAATGAAGACATCTTCAAGATGGATACACTTACCTACTACGATGATGTCGCTAATATCCAAAGAACATATTATCTCGCTGATCTTGAAACCACATTCAACGGTGATGATTCCGTTAAATATGCAACATGCTTTAATTACTCCACACTTAGTAATTTCAAACATCTTGATTTAAGCGAATTTATGTACATGTATGAACTCAAATTAGATGGTGAAAAGTATGTTCCAGATTTCAGCAAATACGTTAAACCAGAAAAGTTTGAATACGCTACTGTACACTTAACAAAAAGAGTACCTGGTGAAGATAATAAACTCGTTGATGGCGATATAATCGCCATTAGAGTGGAACAAAAAGATGGTGTTATTTCTTCCTTTGGTCTATCCCTATATCTAGAAACAATACAGTTAAATGCTGGTCAAGCATTCACTAAATCATTTAAAGACTTTGGTGAATCATCTGTTTTACTTGTTAGAGCGATTGGTGATTTATTCACTAAACCTTCTGCTTGGCAAGATACAGGCGGTATTATTGCGGTCGCAGTGGAAACCACTGGTGTTTTACAAAACTTTGGCTTTGCTAGATTCCTATATGTCTGGGCGTTTATTTCCGTTAACTTAGCGGTCTTTAATCTTCTTCCTTTCCCAGGATTAGACGGTTGGCAATTACTCGTCACCTTCGTGGAAGCCGCAACAAGAAAGAAAATTCCTGAAAAAGTCAAAAATATTGTTTCCTTCATCGGCTTAGCTTTGCTATTAATATTGATGGGAGCCTTAGTGATTAAAGACTTAGTCCGTTATGTCTTTGTGGTGGTGACGTTATGACAGATAAGATGATATCTTTCTTAAACCATATCCATATCGACAACGTCGATGCTTTTGACTTGGACTTTGAAATGGTGGGCCGTAACCGCTTTAAACGTGAACAAATTGATATGGTGATTGTTAAAAAGACACCATGGAAATATTACTTATTAAGACAATTCCAAGATGGTTTAAATACTTTAAACTATCCATATATGCTTCGCTTCTCTTACATAGTTAGACCTGATATGAACGACCTTTTAGGTTTATTTGACGAATGGTATCAAACCATTTATCACATTCCTCATAATCTTCTTTTAGAACCACAAAACGAACAATTGCTAAAAGTCACATACGCTAACGAAGCGGAAAAAGAGCAATATCAAAGCGCTATTAAAGACTTTAGAGACTTTTTAGATTTCTTAAACTATGAATTCTCCATTATTGAAGAAGTCGCTCCACAAGAGGAAGAAGTAAACATCTCTAAGAGTGAAATGCGTAAGATTGTTCAAAAAGCTAATAAAGAAGCAGAAGAAGCATTAGAAGAAGAAAGTTCTGCTAGACAAATCAATGACCGTAGTGAAGTTGAACAATTAATCGCTGAAGAAAAGGCTCAATTAAATGAAGAGACTGAAGATGAATTATTAAAACGTGCTCGTCAAAACGCCAGAGAAATGGCTAGAGATAGAGAAAGAGCAAGATTAAATAAACGTGGTAATTATGAACCAGTCGAAAAGATTGATGACATTGTTAGAACAAGTGACCACGTTGACTTCTCTGCGAAAGTCTTCTCTGTTGAAATCAATGAATACGGTGAAAGAAAGAAACTTAACATCGGTTTATTTGATGATCAAGATGGTGCGATTTACGCTAACATGTATCAGAATGCATCCCTTAGCGATGAAACAATTGAAGAAATGAAGAAGTGGGGCACTAATGTCCGTGTACGTGGTGCTGCTTACTTTGATGAATATAACAAAACTATGGCGGTCAAAGCCCATTATATCGACTTATTACCACCAGATGAAATTGAACCTGACACTTCTGAAAAGAAACGTGTTGAACTTCACCTACATTCTAATATGTCAACAATGGATGGCATCAGCCATATGATGGAATATGCTAAATACGCTAAAGCCTTAGGCCATACCGCAATGGCGATTACTGATCATGCCGTTGTGCAAGGCTATCCAGATGCTCAAGAAGCTGGTAAAAAGACTGGCATTAAGATGCTTTACGGTGTCGAATTTTATATGGTGGATGATGACCTTAAATATATCAAGAACCCATCACCTGTCGAATTAAACCGCGCTAAGTACGTTGTTCTCGACTTAGAAACAACCGGCTTAAACTGCTACTATGACCGTATTATCGAATTTGGTGCGGTTAAGGTTGAACATGGTATCGTCACTGAAACCATGGATATTTTAATCAACCCTGAAATGCCACTTCCAAAACGTATTGTGGAAATTACTAATATCACCGATAAGATGTTAGAAGGTAAACCTACAATTCGTGAAGCATTACCAAAAATTATTGAGTGGATTGGCGATGCCATACTTGTTACCCATAACGCATCCTTCGACTTCTCATTCTTACAGCACGCTTTAATGAGAAACGATATGCCAATTATGAATAATGCGGTAATCGATACCCTTCCACTTTCTCGTTATTTATTCCCAGAATCTAGAAGCCATACTTTAGGTAGTTTATGCCGTAATATGGAAGTCGAATATAAAGAAGACGAAGCCCACCGTGCGGATTACGATGCTAAGGTCTTAAATGATGTGTGGCAACCAATGCTCGTTCTTTTAACTAAGAAGAATCATCATTTAACACATGCTGAATTAGAAAAGTTAGAAACGCCTAAAGCTTTGCTTAAACATATTAGACCAACTCACGTAATTGCTTTAGCAAAGAACAAAGAAGGTCTCAAAGCTTTATATAAACTCGTTTCCTATTCCCATATTGATTACCTCGCTGAAGTTCCAAAGATTCCACGTCGAGAAATCCAAAACTTAAGAGAGAATCTATTAATTGGCTCTGCCTGTTTTAACGGTGAAGTCTTTAGAAACGCTCAATATTATGGTGATGATGTCTTAAAAGAAACCATTGCCTTCTATGACTATATTGAAATTCAACCATTAGAAAACTACTCATTCCTCATTGATATGGGCGATATGAGCAAAGAAGAATTAGTGACCCATATCAAAGATATCGTTAGATGCGCTGATGAAATGGGTAAACCAGTATGTGCAACTGGTGATGTTCACTATGTTGATAAGAGACATAAAGTCTTTAGAGATGTCTACATCTCTGCTAAAGGTATTGGTGGTGTTAATCACCCACTCAATCCATATAAGCGCAGTAAAATGCCTGAATTTGAAAACCCAGATCAGCATTATCGTTCCACAGATGAAATGCTTAAGTGTATGGAATTCCTAGGTGAAGAAAAAGCCTATGAAGTCACAGTTACCAATACAAACTTAATTGCTGACATGATTGAACCAATTATGCCGGTTCCTAACGATCACTTATACACCCCAACCATTGAAAACTGTGAAAACAATTTAAAGAACATGTGCTATGAAAAAGCTCATGAATTATATGGTGATCCACTTCCTGAATATATCGAAACCCGTTTGGAAAAAGAACTTAACGGTATTATTTCCAACGGTTATTCCGTTATTTATTACATCGCTCACTTATTAATCAAGAAGGCGAATGAAGATGGCTACATCGTTGGTAGCCGTGGTTCTGTTGGTTCTTCTTTTGTTGCGACGATGTCTAACATCACAGAAGTTAATCCATTACCACCTCATTATCGTTGTCCAAAGTGTAAACACTTTGAATGGACTAGTGAAACAATGCCTCAATATCGTTCTGGTTATGATTTACCTGATAGAGTCTGTCCTGAATGTGGTGCACCTATGGTGCATGATGGACAAAACATTCCATTTGAAACATTCTTAGGTTTCAATGCTGAAAAGACACCTGATATTGACCTTAACTTCCCTGGTGACTATCAAGCTAGAGCTCATGACTACACTAAAGTGCTATTAGGTGAAAATAACGTCTTTAGAGCGGGTACTATTGAAACAGTCGCGGATAAGACTGCTTTCGGTTTTGCGCGTGGCTATATTGAAAGAAAAGGCTTAGACCTTGAAGCATTCCCTAAAGTTAAAATCGCTTACTTAGCGTCAGGCTGTATTGATGTTAAGAGAACAACAGGTCAACACCCAGGTGGTATTGTCGTTGTTCCTACTGACCATGAAGTTTATGACTTCACACCTGTCCAATATCCTGCTGATGATATCGATAGTAACTGGAAGACAACACACTTCGACTTCCATTCTATCCACGATACAATTCTTAAACTTGACCTTTTAGGTCACGTTGACCCAATGGCCTTAAAGATGATGTCTGACTTAACTGGTGTTAAGCTCCAAGATATCCCAATGAATGATCCTAAAGTTCTTTCCTTATTCTCAAGCGCGGAAGCTTTAGGTATGGACCATGACTACACCAACTCTAAGACCGGTGCGCTTTTACTTCCTGAATTCGGCACTGAATTCGTTAGAGGCGTTCTTGAAGAAACTAATCCAAAATCATTCTCTGACTTAGTTATTATTTCCGGTCTAACCCATGGTACTGGTGTCTGGCAAGGTAACTCTGATGAACTTGTTAAAAACGGCACTGCGACATTACAAGAAGTTATCGGATGTCGTGACGATATTATGACTTACTTAATCAGTAAAGGTATTCCAAGTAATATCTCCTTTATGATCATGGAAGATGTCCGTAAAGGTCGTGGTTTAAAAGAACAATATGAAGAGATTATGAAAGCCAATAAAGTGCCTGATTGGTATATCGAATCATGTAAGAAGATTAAGTACATGTTCCCAAAAGGCCACGCTGTTGCCTACGTCACTATGGCCGTTAGAGTAGGTTACTTCAAAATCTACTATCCTTTAGAGTTCTATGCCACATTCTTTACCGTTAGAAGTAAACAATATGACATCAAGACCATGATTAAAGGAAAAGACGCTATTATTAGTAAAATTGAAGAATTAAAGACCAAACAAAGGATTTCCAATGAAAAACTTTCACCAAAAGAAGCAGAACAATTAAAGACCTTAATCAACGCTCTTGAAATGGTGCAAAGAGGTTATTCTTTCTCCAATATTGATTTATATCGTAGTGATGCTTCTAAGTTCGTTGTCGACTATGAAAGTAAATCACTTATTCCCCCATTCATTACCATCGATGGTTTAGGTGAAAACAACGCCGTTACAGTCGTAGAGGAAAGAAAGAATGGTGAGTTCTTCAGTAAAGAAGACTTATTAAGAAGAACAAAACTTACATCCACCAATGTCCAAGACTTAACTGACATGGGTGTTTTAGATAAACTCTCTGATAGCGATCAACTATCATTGTTCGATTTCTAAGCGGGAAGTAGCACAGCTTGGTAGTGCGCTCGCTTCGGGAGCGAGAGGTCGTGGGTTCGAATCCCATCTTTCCGACCATTGATTACTATGCCTTGAATTATCAAGGCTTTTATTTTATATTGTAAAACTGAACAATGTTTAGTATTATATACGAGGCATAATTATGAACACTAAAAATTGCAAAGAAGAATTAATTAATATCACAACCACCATCATTAATGAAAATAATGGGGATGTTGATAAAGTCACGATTAGAGATATCACCTCTAGAAGTGGTGTTTCTGTTGGTTTAATTAATTACCACTTCGGTAGTAAAGATAACTTAATCGCCGAATGTGTTCAAAGAATCATCACTGGGATAATCGCTAACTTTAAGCCAAATATTGATGCTGGTAAGGACTTATCTCCGTGTGAAGCTGCTAAAGCAAGAACAATTGATACTGCTTGTCGAGTATTTGATTATCTTTTTGAAAATCCATCCATCGCTAGAGTGTCTATCACAAATGACTATGATAACTTCACAAGTAAAACAAACACCTACTATTCAGTCCGTGGCAGTGCAGCGGTGATGGGCAAAAACTATAAAGATGAAGCCACAAGGGAATTCATTGCTTTTGCATTAGTAAGTACAATGCAATCAGCCTTCTTACGAGCGCTTAAAGAACCAGTGTTTATGGGTTATGACTTCTCAAGAAGAGAAGATAGAAACCGTTATGTCGTAGATTTAGTTAATCAAACAATGAAGGAATAGTGTGTGACAAGATTTAAAGTATTTAGAGTTTTATTGCTCGTTTTTTGCTTCTTTATTGGCTTAGGCGCCTTATACGGTGGTACCGCTATGCTCATTAAACCAGATGGAAGTTTATTAAGAATGGAATCAATGCTTCCATATTTCCAAGTTTTACCATTCGCGGATATCTTGTTTCAAGATTATATCTTCCCTGGCATTGCTTTAATTATTGTTAATGGTGTTTCCAATTTAACTGCTGCGGTATTGATTCTTTGTAAGAAGAGAATTGGTTATGTTTTAGGTACAATCTTTGGTTTTACATTGATGCTTTGGATCATTATTCAATTTGTGATTTTCCCTGCTAATGTGTTAAGCACTCTATACTTTATTTTTGGTGCTTTGCAGCTCATAGTGGGCTATGTCGCTTTAGTGTCTTATAACCAAGTAAACTTCAAATTTAGCGAAGACGGGTATCAATATATCGATAAAAACTCAAAGACACTCGTGGTCTATTTTTCTAGAATGCAGTTCACCAAACGTATCGCTTATGTTAAGGCAAATAGGGAGCACGCTAATATTGTGGAACTCAAAACCAAAGAAAGAACAGAAGGTACATTAGGCTTCTGGTGGTGTGGTCGTTTTGGCATGCATAAGTGGTCAATGGAAACATATCCACTAAATATCGATTTAAACAACTACGACAAGCTTATCCTTGTTACTCCAGTCTGGGTTTTTAAGATGTGCTCACCAATGAGAGACTTCATCACTAAGAACAAAGAAATCCTCAAAAACAAGGAAATCGAAGTGGTGTTCAATCACTTCAATCCATGGATACCAAAAGGTGCCATTAAAGAGATTGAAAGAGACATTAATATCAGCAAAGTCGAGTCAAAAACTACTTGGCTAGGTCACACTTTCGAATTAGAAAAATAGCCTTTTAGCGTTCCCTATGGGCATATGTGTGCAAAATGCTTGCATTATTGTGCGCATTAATATATATTAAGTGCACGATAAAAGCAAAACCGTTGCGAAACGGTGACGCAAAGCTATAGGGTCTTATCAAGATAGCCAGTTGCCGATTCGAAAATCAGGTAACTTTAAGGCTATGAAAAAAACAACAGTAAGAAAGGTACAAATCGGATGCGCTACAGCAATGTGCGTTTTTTCTGTTTTTGTCACAGTTACTGGTGTCTTAGCATGGTTCTCTACAAACAAGAGCGCTAATGCTGACCATGGCACATTTAATATCGCCAAAGTCGATAGTGCTGTTACCGCCATTACCGTTCATGATTTTTATGGTGCCACCCAGGATGAAAGTGAATTTGGCTTTAATCCAACACCAAACCACACAATTAATTTAGGCGAAGAAAGTGGAAGTGACTCAGGTGAATTTGCGATGGGTGCCTATTCATTAACCGATCCACATCATCCGGTTTTATTCTTATTCGCTGTTGATGGCACTAACGAAGTTATTAAACTAAAAACCGAATCCCCATATTTAGCGCAAGCTATTCCTACAGAAGATTATACAGTGGCTACTTATAGTGCCCTTTCTACATATGAAGATGGTGCGATTATCAAAGTCACGAGTGATGAGAATAACGGCAATACACGTACCTACTATCAATATCACTCTAGTGATTCAAGCTTCGAACTTGTTTGGCTCGACTTAAAACAAGAACATAATCCACTTAGCTCAATTATCGTTTCTTACTATTTACTTTTCGAAGACGATCCAACTGATAACGCTGGCACACACCGCACAAAAACAGGTGATCTTGTATCTAGTGGCTTTGGTGGCAACACAACTACAACCACAAGAACATATATGCCTGTTGCCGCTAGTGCTTTAAACGATAGCAATAGTGCTAGTTTCGTTTCATTTAACGCTAATGGCGAACCAACATTTAATAAAACTGCAAACTTATACCAAGGAAGCACAAGAGGATATACACATGTCGGTATAGTCATCGACTATCTTCCTGTTTCTTTGGAATATATTTATTCATTCTATCTTGGCCATGTTTATTTAAACGCTGGCCTAGGATTTGATTGTGATTGGAGCATGGAGGTCTAAGATGAAGAAAAGAACAGTTAAAATTGCTGCTTTAACTTCATTATCCACCTTTGGTTTAGTGGGCTCTTTCATTGCGACTATTGCATGGTTCATGACCGCTATCAAAATTAACCAAATCAATGGTACTGGTTATACAGATGCCGCTTACTTTGCCTACGGCACAGGTACAGCGGAAGACCCATTTGGTATCTCTGAAGTCAGACACTTAAATAACTTAGCCTGGCTCCAATACAATGGTAACTTTGATAACGGCCATTTCTATTTTGAACTTGCTAACGATATAAATGTTGATGGTGACGAATACGTCATCCCACCAATTGGTACTGAATCACATCCATTCATCGGTGTCTTTGATGGCCAAGGTTACACAATCAATAATATTAAGGTTACAAATGACTCTTCTGAATATTCCAAAAAGCCACATAACATCACCTATACACAATCTGATGCTGAAGTCGTTGGCTTCTTTGGTGTGGTTGGTGAATTAGAGGATGAACCATATGCTTCCGCTGTTAATTCATTACACGATGTCACTCTTGAAAATCTCACTGTTGAATCAAAAACAGCGAACACGTTAATCGGTTTAGCTGCTGGATACATCAATGCAGACATGAGTGGTGTAAAGGTTGGTACATCCACAATTAAGACACAAGGACAGGCCGCCAAAACCGCTTATACCGCTAATCTTTCTGACTATGGTTTAGTGGGCTATACCACAAAGACTGGTTCATCAGGTACGTTCGAACAAAGACTATCTCAATACTACAACAGTAAATCTGATGGTGATGATCCAGGTTGGGGTGGTTCCATTGCTATTAAAGACCTGTATACCAGATTGGATACAATGCGCAACAGTTACTCATATTCCGATTCCAACGGTGATACTGGTTTAGCATACACAGATTATCACGCACCTGATGGCAATGTTACACGTACAAAGACCAAGAGTATTGGTCAAGAATTGTATATATACAATGAAGATAACACACGAAGTGGTGTGACATACAATTCACAAGTAGGTGCGCTTCAAGCAAACTATGGTTCCAACAGTAATGGTGGTATTTACTATCTTTCTGGTGGTCACTATTTGACTGATAAATACGGCACATACAACACACATACTGGCTATAAGATTTGTGATAGAGATGGCCATTATTTCTCCGTTGGCGAATTTACATCCAATACAGAAGCCAATGCTGGTACTTTCACAACTACAGATGAAGCACACGCTACTGTTTGGAACGTTCCAACAAATAACTCTGGATACATTACCACTACATATCGTTATAACAACGGTAACCAAGTAACTTATTATTTGTACGTTTATAACACCACAACATTAAGATTATCAGCTACCACAGGTAGTAGAACTTCTTTCACAAGAACTGTCAGTGATGGCTATATCAGATATTCAGCGGGTAATTATTATTTAGCCTATACAGCTGGTGACTGGACTATGACACCAATTCCAACAGCGCCAAATCCAACTACTTATAATTCATACTTCGCAGACAGTTATCAAATTTTCTACGGTAGTAACTACATGAGTAGATCAAGCAATAGTGCTACTGGTGTTGCAACTGGTTTAACATCCACCAACACTTATGGTTGGAAATTCATGACTACAGGCAATAATGGTACTGATGTTTCATTGGAAAACGCCATTGGACGCTCTGTTTATATCTATACCAAAAATGGCAATACTAACTATTACTGCTACGATAACAGCACTCAACCTTGGGGAGTTCTTTTAACCAATAGAAAGAATAGTGCTAGCACATATACTATTTCCCGTTATGGTGATGGCTACCGTATTGCCATTAGTTCT
Source organism: Bacilli bacterium (assembly GCA_045116995.1). GTDB lineage: Bacteria > Bacillota_I > Bacilli_A > RFN20 > CAG-826 > RUG14515. The sequence goes on along the minus strand of JBGUMU010000119.1, from coordinate 4,017 downwards.
TATTTGGTTGTTTATGACTCACAAAACAACATCTTCTCATCTAGATCTGCTAGTTCCATTGATAATTATGGTGAACTTTATCCAACTGTTAGCATTGAAACAACACAGTCTTTACTTGCGAACTATCAAACAGCGGTTGCTAACACATATAACATTAATCCAACCACTCAAACTACCGTTGATGGTCCAGATTTATATATTGATGAATCACAAACAACATCAGGTATGGATTATTCTGAACAAGATAATACTTACTTACCAATTACCACTAATGGTAGTAATGATTTAACAGCAAAAGACACAAATACTGGTTATATTATCGGTGGTTCTTCTTATACATATGCCGACGATACATATGGTTATGGTAATGTCAGAATTGCGTCATTCTATACAATCTCGGATAACTTAACAAACTATAATCGAACAGCGAAAAAGTTTAATGACGACAGTGTTTGGACACGCGATGCTACTGGTTTGCATCAAATCGATGATGATAACAATAGCTTTGTTAAATACTTAGAATCCAAAGGTAAAGTCGAACAATCATTAAGTGGTGGCACTAGCATTTATGGTCTTCACTTTATGTCTGCGGCCATTAACAAAAACAATCTTGTTAATGCAAGATACGCAATGATCAATGGCGAAGAATACGCAAATTATAAGATGCCTGCTAACTCCATTGACTTTAACTTAAAAGAACAAGGCTACATTAACTTCTTTGCTGCCCCATATGGCAATGATAGTAATGGTAACGCTCGTACAGTTGATAGCTTCTTCTCTTTACACATGATTAAGAGAAATGGCACAGAAATCGATGACATCTACGAGATTGAAGAAGTTTATAGTGATGGTATTCCATACCATTCATATATCTATCGTTTCTCAAATGGTATGTACAGCATCCCATATTCCATCGATAAATATAATCCGAAAAAGATTTATATTTTGAACACAAAAACACCATTAGATGATGTTGAACACGGTGGCTATGCTGATGGTATGTATCATCAAATTGATGCGAGCACATTCACCACAAACTACAGCAGTTTCACTAGTGTGTTTAACATGGGCTGGTTAAAGAACTACTCTTATGCCAGCGGTCAAAATGGTTTCCATCAAGGTTTCTATTATGAAATTCCAACTAACCCAGGTGAATATGCCTTAGGTACTGTCGCAAACAAGACATTCGGTGCTTACTTAATGTACCTTGATATTGCGGCTAATGCCTCTAACAAAGACCAAATTACAGCGTATGCTATTACCACCTTCCAAAGTGGCTTAAAATATCCAGCTGGTGTTGATTTCAACACCACAGATGTTGTTGGTGGTAATGGTGGTGAAACCTTAGCAATTATTATTCTCGCTGGTTCATCTAGCTCTGGTGATATTGATTTCACTGTCTCAGGAACCACAATTGGATACGCTGGTGATTTTGAAACCCAATACGCTTATTCAGAGAAACCAGTTTCAGGTGCATCTCCGCCTGCTGCGGCTACGCTACCGCCTAGTACGGGCACACGTGTTATCTACACGCATATTTTGACGACGGATTATCTTGAATGGGATATCCAAGTCACAGATATATTAGATGCTAATGGTGATGCGACATCTTCATCGATCACATCGGTAAGATGTGGTGGTGAACCAGTCACTGCGGATGATATCCCAGAATCTTTCGTCATCAACTCAATTAGACCACAAGTTAATAGCTATATTGCAACATTCACCAGATTATCAGGTGAGAATGAATTCTCGATGATTCCAACCTATGGTGGTGACGACTATAAGACAGTTTCTATTTCTATTGATATGAATGGTACGACTTTAGAAGTCAGTAATATTGCTTCTGGATATTCTATTTCCTTAAACGGCACTCCAGTGAGTAATAATTCAACATATCCTGCTCACTAGAGCATATTGTTTGTATTACTCAGTAAATGCAAGGATAATAGCCATATGAAAACGATTTATCTCGCTGGTGGTTGCTTCTGGGGAGTGGAACACTTCTTCTCATTAGCTAAAGGTATTATTAATACAGAAGTTGGCTATGCCAATGGTACTTTAGATAACCCTAAATATGAAGATTTAAAACATGGTCTAGACGATGCTAGTGAAACAGTGAAAATTGACTATGATGAAAATGTCATTTCTCTAGAAAAGATTCTTGAACTCTACCTTAGAGTGGTGGATCCTTATTCAGTTAACAAACAAGGTGAAGATGAAGGTGTTCAATATCGTACTGGTATCTACTATCAAAATGATGTCGATAAGCAAATCATTAAAGAGTACTTCGCACGTACTTTAGAAAAAGACTACAAAATCGAAGTCGTTAGACTAAATAAATTCTTCCCTGCGGAAGAGTACCATCAAGACTATCTAAATAAGAATCCTCAAGGGTACTGCCATATCAATATGGCGAAGCTCAAGCCAGAGGAAAGAAAGTTGCAAAATTGTCATTCTTGAAGAATGACTTTTTTGTTGCTATTATTTTTAGGAAAGAATAGAGGAATTATTTATGAAAAACACGAAAGTGACTTTATTTTCTTTGGCAATGGTTGCCGTTTTAGCAGCGTGTAATAATACCCCAAAGAAAACCTATAACATCACACTTGTTAATCCTGAAGATACATCAATGGTGACAAGTAATGTCAAACAATATATCCATGACATGAGAATGCAAGAAATCCAATACCAATCTGAAGGTGGCGACATCTATAAGATTTGGGATTTATATGGTGAAGAAGGCATTGATATCGATGAAGGTAGCAAGAAAGATGAAGATAGAGTCTATCTTGATACTGGTGATGTTAATGGCAAAAACGCCACTGTGAGAAACAGCACTCCAGATCGTAGTGATAAAAACACCGGTGTGGAATTAAAGTTTGAAGTTAAAGAAGGCCACGAAAAAGAAGAATACAAAGTATTAGTTAGCCAAAACGAAAACTTCGAAGGCGCTAAAGAATATACCACTAAAGAAAATGCAGTTAACGTTAAGAACTTATTCGCTAGTACGCAATATTACTGGAAAGTTGAAGCGGATGGGGAAGAATCCCAAGTTGGTACATTCACTACAGGTGACTACATCCGTTGGATTAGCGCACGCCCAATGTTCAATATCCGTGATAATGGTGGCTTCATGACTGATTCTGGTAAAAGAGTCAAACAAGGTCTCATTTATAGAGGTGGTGAAATCACCATCAAAACATGGGGTGACCACCAATTAACCGCGACCGAAGAAAGCAAAAAGATCTTCAGGGAAGATATGGGCATGGTCGGTGGTATCGAAATCGACTTAAGAGGTACTGGTGATATCGGTGATGGCTATAAAGAAAATGCCTTCGCAGAAGATGGTGATATCGCCTATGAAATGCTCGCTATTAAATCCTATAACGAAACATTCTCTAAAGATGGAACAGGTGCTTCAAACCCAACCAAAGCTAGACAAACAGTTGCTCAAATCTTTGAACACATTAAAGAAGCTGATCAAAAACCAATTTATTATCACTGCTATGGTGGTGCGGACCGTACAGGTACACTCGGTTTCTTAATCAATGGTTTATTAGGTGTCAGTTATTCTGATTTAGTTATCGACTTCGAATTAACTTCTTATAGTTCAATTAATAACGAACATATTAGAAGCCACTTACGTGATCACCAATACGATCACTGGCGTAATCTCATTAACTTTGTTAAGACAGATACCACAAATGGATATGCTTATGATGAAAACGCCCCATTAAAGGAAAACATCTATAACTTATTACATCTCGGTTGCAATGTTCCAACAGAAACATTAGATACAATCAGAGACATTATGATTGAAAAATAATCAATAAAACCATTCTTAAAAACCGTCATCTTTTGGTGGCGGTTTTTTATTTCTCAATCGTTATTATTGAAAATAATTAACTATTGAATGTATAATATCACCGGTCATATTTAAGGAGAATTAATTAAATGGCAAAAATTACATATGTACACGGCCGTGAAGTGTTAGACTCTCGTGGCAATCCAACA
>JBGUMU010000118.1:0-1798 GCA_045116995.1 Bacilli bacterium | reverse complement strand
GATTGATGACCCATTAATCATTAGACCAACAAGTGAAACATTATTCTGTGAACATTACGCTAAAATCATCTCTTCTTATAGAGATTTACCAAAACTCTATAACCAATGGTGTTCAGTCGTGAGATGGGAAAAGACCACCCGTCCATTCTTAAGAGGTGCGGAATTCTTATGGCAAGAAGGCCATACTATGCACGAAACCGAAGAAGAAGCGAGAACTGAAACATTAAAAATGCTAGAAATCTATGATGATTTAGGTCGTGACATCTTAGCGGTTCCTTTCACCAAAGGTAGAAAGACCGATAAAGAAAAATTCGCTGGTGCGATGGAAACCTATTCCATTGAAGCTTTAATGCCAGATGGTAAAGCCTTACAAAGTGGTACAACTCACTATTTCGGTACAGGTTTCGCTGAAGCCTTTGGAATTAAATTCCAAGGTAGAGATGGTAAGCTCTATAATCCACATCAAACATCATGGGGTGTTTCCACAAGATTATTAGGCGCTATCATCATGGTTCATGGTGACGACAATGGTTTAGTTTTACCACCATATGTCGCTCCAATCCAAGCGGTGGTTATTCCTGTTGCGCAACAAAAACCAGGCGTTATTCCAGCCGCTAGAGAATTAGAAAAATTATTAAAAGACGCTGGTGTGCGTGTCAAATTAGATGAATCAGATAAGACACCAGGCTGGAAGTTCTCTGAATATGAAATGAAAGGTGTCCCACTCCGTATCGAAATCGGTCCAAGAGACATCGAAGCGGGTGTGGTGACAATCGCTGTCCGTCATGATGGTCGTAAGATTACCGTGAAGAAAGAAGAAATGGTGCAAACCGTCCTTCAATTATTCAAACAAGTCCATCAAGAAATGTACGAAAAAGCTTATAACTACTTACTTGACCACGTCACAGAAGTTACCAACATGGATGAATTCAACAAAGCCATGGAAAAAGGTGGCTACGCCAAGATGATGTGGTGTGGTGAACAAGCTTGTGAAGACAAGATTAAAGAATTAACAACCGCGACAGCCCGTTGTATCCCATTTAATCAAATGGCCTTCGCGGAAACATGTCCAATCTGTGGTAAGAAAGCCAAAAAGGTTGTCTTGTTCGCTAAAGCATATTAATTTTTCAAAATTATTATTTAATTTCGTTCGCTCTTTATGTTAATATAAGGAGCGTTCGCTCTGGAGTAGTACCCAAGTTGGTGAAGGGGCTTCCCTGCTAAGGAAGTAGATCGGGTAACTGGTGCGAGAGTTCGAGTCTCTCCTACTCCGCCATGAAAGAGAATAATTCTGATACGATAAAAAGTGTCAGAATTTTTCATTTTTAGAGCATTTTTAGCGATATTTTATATGTTTATAGGATTATGTGTGTTAATTGAGGCTGTTTTTATCAATTTCTTTTAATTTTTGCTTAAAAAGTGAAAACGATTGGAAACGCCAGAAAACGATTGATGTTATAATTGATAAGACATGGAAAAAGAAAATAGCAAAAAGCTTCATTTTACTTACCACATCATTGCTTGTGCCATTAGAGGCAATCCTTATAACGCTGACGACAAAACCAAAGCGTTAGCTAAAGCGATACGTGAATACATTTTAGATGTGCTTAATATGCAAAATAAAGGGCAGTGGTTAGGCGATCCTGTATACGCTTCACAAGCATTCCGTTTCTTTAACCATCAATTAGCGTGGAACTCTAAACAGTGGGAAAGAAGTGCTGAAATTGTTTATAGATATTTCAAAGCCAAAGTTCTCATAGAGAAGATTAAAGACTACCAGAAGATGTTTAAAGATGTA
>JBGUMU010000117.1:0-17916 GCA_045116995.1 Bacilli bacterium | reverse complement strand
TAACAGCGGTAACGTGTGCATTACCTTGACCAAGTTTTTCTAAAGCGTCAGTTGTGATTTCACTGTTCTTATCATTGGTGAGACCAGAATAATCAAGTGTGAATGATTCAAGTGCTGGAGCATCTGGAGCTTTAACGGCTGTAATGACACCAGTACCTTGGATTGTTGTGACATCATTCTTTGTATAGTCAGCACGGATTAACTTCATTGTGATTTCGGTGCCGAGCTTCAAATCTTTTGTAACTTCGTTTGTTAAGAAGTCTTGTGGGTTTGTGAAAGCGTATTCACCAGCGCCATCCCAAGCAAGGGCGGTAGCTGTTGCGGAGCAACCATAGATAACTAAATCGGTTGTACCATCAGTAATGGTCATATTGCCGTATTTATCAGCAGCATCGTTCTTCCAAGCTTTAATTGTAGCTTTAACAGAATAAGCAGCTTTCTTATTGTTTTCTAAAGCAACGAATTCAGTAACTGTCTTATTAGCAACTGCTGGTTCTGGAACTGCCCAAGCTGTACCAGCTTCGAGAACTGTAACGTCAGCGTCGACTAATGCGAGACCATTTTCAACTGTACCATGGTAGTTCTTAACGATCATTGTAACTTCGACTTTAGCACCTTCTAATAACTTAGCGGCTAAGGCTTCAACTTTACCAGCACCGTATAATTCGATAGCATTGGTACCTTTAATATCTTTTGCACCGTGTGCTTCATCGGATTTACCTGCAACTAAAGCTTCACCCTTAGTAGCGGTTAAGTAGTAATCGTTACCAGCTTTAACTGTAACGTAACCTTGGAATTTGTAGTAATCCCATGTGCTAGCGCCATCATCAAGAGCGACACCAGCAGCTAAGGTTTCAGCAAATGTCTTTGTTAATGTTTGTCTTGGTTGTGGTTTTTCACCTGTACAGCTAACGAAAGTAGCAGAACTTGTTTCGTATTGGTTGTTGTATTTTGTGAAAGCACCATAAGCTGTGGCTTCACCACCGACCCAAATATCATCGTCGGTTAATTTGCCATTGTTTTCTTTGAAACACTTATAGATTTCAAATTTTTCGCCACCGGCAGTAGCTGGTTCTAAGAAGTAGGCAACCATGCCATCATCTCTGCTACCTGGAGCATTGTAGAAGGAAGCAACGATACCTTTAACGTAGTAAACTTCACCGGCATATTTTTCGGATTTAGCAACAGCTAAAGCATCTTCATTTGTGAATGGGTCTTCAGCAGTACCTTCGTGAGCAACGCCATATTTCTTTTTCGCGGATTTGCTTAAGATTGTGACATTGACTTCTTCTTTTGCACCACGATAATCAACTGTGATTTTAGCGGTGCCTTCTTTTAACGCAGTTAAACCTAAACCTGTAACTTTAACGACTGTTTCGTCGGAGGAAGTAACAGTAAGGTTCTTGTTTTGAAGTTCTTGAAGTGCGTTAGCTTCAGGAGTTAATGTGAGTTCGAGGTCTTTGGCATCGCCTTCGTACCATTCGCCCTCCAATGCTGCTTTGTTGTCGATTGCGACTTTGTATTGGGATTGAGTAGAGCTTGTTGGTTGATTTGAACCTGGATCACAGGCCACTAAAGCTCCGCCTAATGACATTGTCGCAAGCAATAAGATAGGTAATAAAATTTTCTTTTTCATAAATTCCTCCTATTAATACCTGCTTATTATTTTTTTCCTTGTTTATTGAACAAAGGTTTTGTTATTTAAATCCTTTAAGAGTTTAGTATACATTGTTTTTTTGCTGATACCAACAACTGTGTTATATATACCAAAACCTAAAAGAATAACAGCCACAACACCCATTACGGAAAACACGAGGAAAGTTGACTTGGTCACATCGACGACTTTAATACCATCCTCGGTTTTGAATGAGAGTAAAAAGAATGAGAAAGCAAGAATTCCAATAATAAGTCCAATAAGATTTAACGCCATGCCACGGGCAAAACTATTAGCGCCTCTTTGAAGTTGAGAGTGAGCCGCACGAGATAAAGATTTATATTCTTCTTCATTTAAGTCGTTGTGGGCTAAATGGCCACATTGAGGGCACACGTATTCCACTTTGGCATCACTATCGATAGCTACTAATTCACCATTAGCGTCCTTTTGGACGTATGATGATTGTTTCTTTTCAATAGCAAGTTCGTCAAATTTCTTTCCGCAATGACTACAATACATAATTCTTGCCTCCTAATAATTAATGAACCCAAACAAGGTCATTTTGACCGTTTGGAATAAGTTGGAATGTAATTTTACCGCTTTGTGTTTTGTGATAGACGTAGGCGCCAACTAATGTGAATTGTTGACCCATGTAGTCACTTTCTTCGACCCAACGGTAATTTGGTCTAGAAGAATCACCTTTATAGTTGAATGGAATGTAGCAGCTGAATTCAGCACCTTCGAATTGAAGTGTGACTTCTTTGGATGTTGAATCACTGACATAACATCTACTAACGGTTAATTTGGCTGGTTCGCCATTTGCATCCACGATTCTTGTTCTACAGTTAAGTGTTTCAAGATTATATGGATTCTTTTGAGTAGCGATTCTGTTTAATTGATCAAGTGTATAATCACGCACTGCTAAGTTATGTTCTGTTTCAGCGTTTTGTTCTGGTGTATAGAGCACTTTAGCATCGTTTTCACTTGTGGCAGAGCCCACTGGGAATCTACCTTGAGTATCGGTGACTTGGAAACCATAGTTTTCGGTGTATTGCGCTAAACCACAAATTTGCACGTAAGTGTTAATCTTTGTGTATTTAGAGGAAATATCGCTCATACCAACGAAAACGTTGATACCACAGTATTCGCCACCTTGGCTTGGATCATCGTTATCATACAAGACATAGTCTTGGATATATAAGATGTGGTTAATGAAACCGGCCACAGAACCTTGGAATCTAATTTTGGCGTTATTGTATTTGTTTTCATGTTCTGGATCATCAAGAGAAGCTTGGATTTCTTTCTTAATATCGATTAAGGAAACATCTTCATAGGCACCAAAGTTGAAGTCTGGGTCAGGTTCACCTGAATGAAGTTTGAGTTTGTATTTTTCCGCTTGCGCTTGTGCAGCGTAGAATGTATCGGAATATTGAGGCATTGCTTGGACGTTTTTAACCCAACTTAAACCTTCCATAACAATCATAAGATTGAGAAGTTGTAATTCTTCTTTTGGAGCGTTTTTCTTTGTTAAGTTAATCCAAACAAGAGAAACATAACGGCTACCTGTACTATCTGGTTCTGGTGCACCATATGTGTCTTGGGCACTAGAAACGACGATTGTACCATGGTCGTTTGCTTCGTGAAGTTGTTCTTTTGTGTAATTAGAGGCCGCTTTACCGTATTCTTGGACTTTACCAGTAGATTCTGGAGTATCGATACCGAAGAAACGGGCTTTCATTGTGCCAACATTGCCTTTATCGACTAATGGAGTAAAGTGAGCGGTATCACCATCGATAGCGGTCTTTAATTCAAATTGACCAATACCATCGGTGTAGAAGTCTTTGCCTTGATAATCAAGATTGAGTTTGACTGAACCATTAGCGGCATAGTCAATCCAGTTCTTATCGCCCTTGCTTGGACCACCTGGTTGATTACAGGCTGGTAAAACAAGCGCGAAGGCGCATATTGTACTAATTAAAACCTTTTTAAAGAATTTTTTCATACATGCCCCCACTTACATCTTTAAGCTAGCGTTATTGACTGCTCTTTCCACTAAAGCTGGAATAGCGTCTTTATTAGCAGCGGTTAAAGCTGCGGTTAACATAGAACCACATTCATCTCTTAAAGAAGCGCTGCCTTTGAAAGCTTTACTAACTAAGTAGCCACCTTCAGAGTTCACGTCTTCGACGACGACTTTATAACATTGAGCGTATCTTTCGCCTTCAGCCATGAAGTCTTGGAAGAAGCTTGTTTCATAAGCACTATGTCTCACTGGAACATAACCTTCGGAACCATTAACACAAATTTCAGCGTTAACTTGGCCATTGGTGATGTATTTAATGAATTTCCAAGCATAGAGTTGTGCTTTATCGTTAACTTCTTTATCTAAGCCACGGTCATTGAACATTGCGAGTGTTGGACCTTGGGAGACGTAGATTGGTTTGTTGTTACTAGCTGGAACACGGCAAACGCCTAATTCAAAAGCATCAGCTTGTGGGAAGTTATAACCAGAACCACCACTGGAGCCAATGGAGAAGATACATTTTTCGTTAGTGAAGAAATCACTACCGTATGTGTTCTTAATACCTTTTGTGGTGAATAAACCAGCAGCATAGTTACTTCTTGCAGCATCTAATAAATCGACGACTTTATTTAAGTTATCGCCACTAGCGAATTCGATTTTGCCTTTGCCAGCGTCATCAATGGAAGTATAAGCAACGTCATTTTGGAACATCTTAGTGATGATGTAGTTAGCGTCACTGTCATACCACATTGGTACTTCTAACATGTTGGAGTATTTAGCCATGTTACCCCTGATTTGGGTACATAAGTCCATGAAATCATCCCAAGAGATTCTCGCCATAAATTCTTTAATCTTCGATTTAGAATTATTGAATTCTGGCTTATAGTCTTTCATGACTTCGACTAATAAATCCATGTTATAGAACATGATTTCTGTAGATTTTAAGAATGGTAAGGAATAAGTGCCATCTAATGTATAAGCGGAACCTTCTTCGTAGAAGTCTTCAATGAAGTCTTCTTCGTCATATTTATCGCCTAACCATGCTTCTTTACCAAAGCCAACTTCTTTAGATTTGATGAATTGATCAAGATTGACAACGAAATCAACATTCGCGGATTTACCGACTTCGATATAGTCTGCAACGTTGTCTGGGTAGGCAACAGCGATTGTTGGAGTGTTTTTGACGGCAAAACCATCACTGATGAGTTTAGCGATATCGTCATAGCCACCTTGGTATTTCATGTCGACTTCGACATCCACACCATCGTTTTCTTTGACTGCTTTCTTAAAATCAGCAATTTTGCTCTTTAAACCATCAACAACAGTTTGGCCAAATGTGTGCCAAAACTTAATGGTAATGCCTTTTGACTTATTGTTAGCACCACAACCAGTCAAGGCACCCATCACTAATGGAAGAGCGAGAAGGAAAGCTTTAACTTTCATATTTTTCATAGTTTTACCTCCTATGAATGTAATTACATTTTGAGTTTTGTATTATCGGCAGCTGTTTTGAAGATGCTATCGATTTGTTGATCTAATTGGTCACCAGCAGCGACACAAGCGGCATAGATCTTACCAACTTGATTACGGGCTTCAGAGGAGCCTTTGAAGACTGGAGATGTGAAGAAGTATTCAGCTGCTTCACCAGCGTATTTAGCGTTAAGAGCATTTAATCTATCAAGAGTCTTTGGATCTTTCTTGCTGCTATCAGCGTAGTCAAGGAAGTCTTTTTGTTCTTTAACAGATAATCTGACTGGGGAATAACCTGTCGCTAAAGCCCAAGCAGTATTGTATTTTGTGCTTGTGAAGAGTTTGTAGAATTCCCAGGTGGCTTTTGCTCTTGCTTCATTATCGTGATTTAAGAAAGCGAAGTCTGGACCTTGAGAAATCATCTTTGTTGCTTTACCAGCAGCTTGTGGGATTGGAGCAACACCGACGTTGTGTGGGTTGTCACTAGAGAATTGATATTTAACACCACCTGTGGAACCGATGGAGAATAACATTGCATCAGCGGTTGAACGGTAGTTAACGTTTTGGTTAATAACACCTTTTGTGGTGAAATAGTGTTTCTTATTATAACCAGCGAACTTCTTCATTAAGTCCTTCATGCCATCGTTTTCAAAACCGATGATACCTTTACCGGTCTTTTCATTGATGGATGTGTAATCATAGCCATATTGTTCGGCTAAGGTAATGAATAAGTTATCATCAGAGTCATAACCAACCCATGCCCAGTCGGAATAAGTTGTTCTATCGATGATTTTGCCAGCAGCTGGTTGCGCTTCATCATAAGCATCGAGGGCTGGAACTAATTTATCGAATAATTCTTCCCAAGTTAAGCTTTGGAGATAAGCGTCATTTAATGGTTGACCATTGTTAATGGTGGCATCAATAGAGGCAAGGTTTAAGCCGACTAAAACGTCTTGGTTGTAGTACATTGCTTCTGTTGATTTGGAACATGGTAATGAATATGTACCAGGAACGGAATAGTTTTGACCTGCTTCGATAATGTTTTCTGGAATATCAGCGAAGTCTTCTTCTGACCAACCGATTTCTGGGTCATTCATGTAAGGAGTCATATCAAGACCCTTAGCGTTATTTAAGAAGTCTGCGACTGAGTCAGGGTAAGCAGCGACGATATCTGGATAGTTATCGACTGCGAAGCCATCAACACACATTTTCTTTAAGTCGTCGTAAGAACCTTGTTGTTTGACGTTCTTGACTTCGACATCTTTATGGCTTTCTTTGAATTCTTCAATGCAATTGTTAATGATTGCTTGATAAGTATCGTTATATGTTGTCCAAATAACGATTTCGAGTTTGTCTTTCTTTTGATTACAACCTAATAAGGCTGAAAGCGACAAAACAGAGAGAAGTAATAAACGATTTGCTTTCATAATTTCCTCCTATAAAACCTTTTCGTTTAAATCATTATTTATTTAATTACCTCGACCGGGTTAATTAAAACCTTTCTTTAGCCCTTAATACCGGCTCTACCAACACCCTTCATGATGTACTTACGGAAGAACACGAAGAGTAAGAATAATGGTACGGTAACAAGGATAGACGCCGCCATTTGGTAACCGTATTCAATGGCGTTTAAGTCTGGGTTTTGGAAGCTTGATTCACGAAGACCGTTAGAAATCAAACGGTATTCTGGAAGTTCGGTGACTAAGTTTGGCCACACGTAGGAGTTCCAAGTACCCATGAACTTAAGAATTGTGATGGAAATAAGTGTTGGGGCGGCTAATGGCACCATTACTTTCCATAAATAAGACCAATCGCTCTTACCATCGACTTTAGCCGCGAGGTAGAGTTCGTTTGGAATTTGTTTGAAGTTTTGTCTTAATAAGTAAATATGGAAAACACTAACCCAGAATGGGACGATCATCGCAGCGTAAGCTTCTGTTAATGTTTGAGTGTGGTTAGAAGAAGAAATCCAACCAAAGCTTGCGACAGTAATGTAGTTAGAAATAACCATCATTTCACCAGGAATCATCATTGTGGCTAAGAAGACTAAGAATAAAGTCTCACGGCCTTTGAACTGTAATCTCGCAAATGCGAATGCAGCGAAGATTGTTGTCAATAATGTACCTATTGTGGAGAAGATAGCAACCACGATGGTGTTTTTCATATAAGTTAAGAAATTAAAGTGTTGGAACACGTAAACATAGTTACTCCACATAACAACGGATGGGAAGAATGTTTGTTGTTCTTGTGTAATTTCTTTAAATGTCTTTAAGGAAGTGATAATCATCCAATAGAATGGGAAAATCACGAGTAACGCTAAAGCGACGATAAAGATATAAGTTAATGTTGTAAAGATGATTTTGCTGACCTTTTCAGCGGCTTTAATTTGGTCAACAGTCTTACTTGATTCAGTAATCGATAAGACAAGGTGATCATTGACTTTCACATTTTTGAAGTCGATGTATTTTTCTTGAGTTAAAACTTCTTCAGCCATGATGACACCTCCTAGTAATGGACCCTCTTATTACTTGCCCAGAATTGTAGGAAAGTAAAGATAAGGATAATAACGAATAAGAAGACTGCGGCCGCGGCAGCGTATGATGTGTTAGATGCGATATTATCGTAGACGTAGAAAACGACGGTATACATGTTCTTTTGGCCGGCTTGAGTTTCACCTTTCTTACCAAAGATAGCGATGATACTGTTATATTCCTTAAATGCACCGATGAATGACGTAATCATTAAGTATAAGATTTGTGGACTTAATAATGGGACAGTAATACGGGCAAATGTCTTCCATTTTGGTGCAGCATCGATTTGTGCGGCTTGATAGTATTGTTTATCAATACCTTGTAAACCGGATAAGAGAATTAAAATCTTAAATGGAATACTGTTCCAAACAATGAATAGACATAGAGGCACAAATGGCACCCATGGCATTGTTGAATCCGTGTTATATATCCAGTGCATTGCTTCTTTTCCTTCTGCGGCGTTTGCCTGCAGACCAAATAAGAAGTTGATTAAGCCTGAATCATTGAATAAAACGGAGAAAACCATACCAATAGCGATCGCGTTTGTAACGTATGGTAAGAAGAAGACTGTTTGTAAGAATTTTTGGAAAGCTTTAATCGAATTCAATGCGACTGAAATGATTAAGGCCAACATGATAGAAACAGGGACAGTAACGAAGGTAAGAATAAAGGTATTAGGAATCGCGTTTTTAGTAAAACTTGTTTCCCAAGCAGGACCGTTAGAGCTTTGATATGGAATCATATGAAGGATGACACCAAAGTTCTCCAAGGTAAAGCCATCATACTTACCGGTTGTGTAGTTATAGTTCTTTGTCACCGAGATAAAGATGGTGTTAATTAAAGGATAAAGTAAGAAGATGACAACGAGGATGATAACTGGGGCGAGATAAAGCCACGCTTTCCAGTTGTTCTTACTGGCGACGTCATCAATACCACTAACACGGTATGGTTTTTTAACCTTTTTATTACTCGCTAATCGAATAATGGTTTTTCCATCTTCCTGCAAGCCAGGTGTATATTCTGGGACTTTTTCAGGTTCGACAGTCTTTAAACCACCGGTGTTATGGGCTACTTTCTTTCTTCTCTTTAAGAAACTAAGTAATTCAATACCCATACTAGCCTCCTTTCCTATTTAAGATAAATGCGTTCTTCTGTTTCACCATCGAATAAGAAGATCTTGTGTGGTTTCACAGTGAAAGCCACATCTCCTGGAGCGACTTTGTCGTCAGAAGAGATGATCACTCTAAATGATGGTTTTGTGCAGTTTGGATTATTAGCGACAACGGAAATATCACGACCCATAACTTGGACCATTTCACAGTTGCCGTGTAAGACATTCTTATCGCCTTTAGAGGCAAGGGCGAAGCCTTCTGGACGGATAGCAACATAAATGTTTCTTTCACCTAAGTCTTCGTTGAGTTCTAAGACACAGTCATCACCCACCATCACTTTCTTATGGTCGATACGACCTTTGAAAACATTGATTGGTGGAGTACCTAAGAATTGGGCAACGAATAAGTTGGCTGGGCTATTGTAGACGTCTTGAGGTCTACCCATTTGTTGCATTTCGCCTAATTTCATAACGACGATTTCATCGGAGATGGACATCGCTTCTTCTTGGTCGTGGGTAACGAACACGGAAGTAATGCCGGTTTCTTGTTGAATACGTCTAATTTCTTCACGGGTTTGTAATCTTAAACGCGCGTCTAAGTTAGATAATGGTTCATCTAATAATAAGACACGTGGGTGTTTAACTAACGCTCTAGCGATAGCAACACGTTGTTGTTGACCACCAGATAATTGGTTTGGTCTTCTTTGCAAATATTCATCAACTTGGACGAGCTTTGCGGTTTCGTAAATGATATCACGTCTCTCTTCTTTTGTGAGTTTTCTATGGGCCACCGCTTGTGAGGTTTCCTTTTCAACATCACTGAGATTTAATTCGCTTGCTAAGGCGCTTAAAGCTTCTTCCGCTTGAGCTTCACTAGCTCTTAATAATTTGAAGAAAACTTTAACGTTTTTCTTATCGAAGTAAATCTTATAATCAGAGAAAGCTAATTTCTTTTGTTTTAAGAAGTTTCTAATGTAATTTGTTAAGGTCTTAGAAATGATTTTGGTAATAGAATAACCAAATGTTTCATAATTGTAAGCCGCTTTAACAGCGTCTAAGCAGTCTTGTAAACGTTGGTGTGGTAATTCCAAAATACGGGCCATGATTTCATAACCATGTTGTGTTTTTGTGATAACTGTTTCACTAGCTTTACCACCATGATGGTTAGCAGCATTTTTTAAACCACTAATGGTTTCGTCAATCATGCTTGTTTGGAAAGCTTTACCTAAACGACCTTTGACGTTGATTTCCACGATTTCATCGTCCGCAATGTGATTAACTGTGGCTCTGAAATTGGTATCGAATAAAGCGTCACTAGCTTGTTCTTCTTTTTCGTCTTTGAGGTTAACGTTAACAATCTTTGGCATATTTTCCATGAACATCTTCTTGGCGCTTGGAGAAACAGCGTTGAGATTAACTTGGATGGCTAATTGACCATCTTCACCAGCGTTAGCCTTAACAGCAAATTGCTTGTTATTGAAACCACACTTATTAGCAAGGGATTTAATGGATTTTAAAATACCCGCTTGAACATCAGTTGGTCTCATCTTATATGTGTAGTTGATTTCGTAGTTATAGAATGTGACGAGAGGCACTTCCACTTGTAAGTTGGTAAGTGGGAATTCGATATTCTTATAAATAGTCATATGAGGATAAAGAGCGTAGTTTTGGAAAACTAAACCAATACCTCTTTTTTCTGGAGATAAGTTAGTGACTTCTTGATCACCGAACCAAACTTCACCAGACGTTGGTGTGTGTAAGCCCGCAATCATGTAGAGGGTTGTGGATTTACCACATCCGGAAGGACCTAATAAACCGACTAAGTTGCCATCTTGGACCACGAAATCGAGGTCTTTAACAGCGATGGTATCACGAATGTTCTTCTTCGGATCACCAGGGAAGATTTTTGTTAATTCTTTAATTCTAATTTCCATAGATTAACTCCTTCGACTAATTTATTTAGTGCCGTCATCATCAACGTCTTCGTTGAGTTTAAGACGGATTGCTTTTCTTCTTTCTCTACCAACCTTGATGGCTTTGATGGCTTGGACGATAAAGTAGCCCGCCACAATCATGCCGACGATTGAGAAGATAATGAGAAGTGGATCGGTTGGGTTAAATACCACGATGGTATTAGCGAAGCCACCAACACGCATAGCGATAAAGACAATCGCTGCCACTATCAATAATGAACCTGCTCCATAAACGAGAGCTTTCTTGACGTATTTCTTATCATCAACACGTCTGAATTCATCATTTTTGTATTTTTCTTTCATTACTTTATAAAGGGCAAATGCACCCGCAGCAAATAAAGCAGCGTAAGCAACAAAGAAAATGATTAAGAAGATATTATAATTAAATACTGTTTCTTTAGCATCATTTCTTACAGTGATATAAGCGAACTTATAACTAATTGCGGATTTACCTAAAACGGAAGTAGAACCACTATCGCTTGTGGCAAATAAGTCCATTTGAATGGTGATGTTAACTAATTCAAATGTTCTAACTTTTTCCGCAGAGAAATCAGGAGCAACTTTCTTGTTCTCTAAGAGAATAGAAACTTTGTTTCCTTTATTGTGTTCTAATGTTTGATAAGAAATAACTGTGGAGATTGGAACAGTAATATCTTTTAATTCACCATTGCTACCTTCATAAATGAAGTGATAGCTAGATAAATATAAGTTATATAAGGAATAACGGATAACTGTGTTACCCTTTTGGATTTGTAATTTGTTTTGTTCGTATAAGTCTTGTTTAACATCAAGATATAAACTGTGTGGTTCTGGATATTTATCTGATGTGATGGATAAGTTCTTATCCATTGATAATGTGAACATTGAGAAGCCCGCAAAAGTAGAACTACCTGTGGATTTGAATGTCACAAGGTGAGATAAATCTTGTTTTTCGTTATAACCGATAACAGGCTTAACCCAATATGTTTTGGAAGTATCAATGACAGAGTCATTAGAGGCTTTCATAATGTTATGGAAAATAATGGAATCATCATCGATAGATTCACCTTCGCCTAATTTATAGCCGAGTAAACGAGAATAAACTAAGGAAGAAATTTTACCAACTGAGTCATATGAGTTACCGACGGTATTAGTTAATGGTAAAGCTTCATAGATGGTTTCTCTATTACCGTTTTTGATTTTGTCATATTGAATGACAAGAGGACGATCATATTCATCGCCTTTGTTTTTGTCATCTTTTTGGCAACCAAGAACGAAGTTAATTGGACGACCTAAAGCATCTTCCATATCTTCGACTGTACCACCGACATTAGCTTTCTTTAATGCTTTGGTCTTATATGTGCCATATGTGATATTAGCAGCATCTGTCCAACCGTCTTCGAAGACACCCGCTGGTAAAGAATCACCTTCATAAGCGATTGTGACGTCTGCAGGAACACCGGTGAAGGCGTTTTTGGCAACGTGTTCAATGGTATTAGGAATATAGATACCGGTAATTCTTGTGCCTTGAGTATCTGTCCAAGTGTTTTTACCATTATATTCCTCACCAGTTGGAGTAACACAGTTAGCTTCGATACCAGTGACCTTCACCACAAAGGTTTCTGCTTGTGTAAGAGTGGATGGTAAGCATACTTCTTTGTTTTGACCACCACCGATAACGAAAGAAACAACACCTTCTAAGATTGGAAGGCCTGAATCTTCATCATATTTGTCATAGCCCTCTGGAACTGGTGAGCTTGGTTCACCTGTAAAGTTTGGATCGGTAATTGTAACGATGTAGTTACCTCTACCAGTTTTAAAACCAACAAGTGTTTTGGATCTAAATGAGATATTTAAGGATTGTGACGAATCTGTTGTTGTACTTTGAACAATACTAGCAGCAAGTTCTTCAGAGTTTGCTTCTTCTTCACCAGCAAAATCACTAGCGGTATAGACACGCTTTTGAGATTCAGCTTGTTGTTCACCTTCAGCATAGTTAGCGGTAAATCCATCTAACTTTTGAGAAAAGGCAAAAAAGCCGCAACCGACAGTAAGTCCAAGCAGCAACAAATGCGACAAGGTTTTTCTAATATTTTTCATATATCAGCCGCCTTATATATTTAATACATTTACTATTATACGTGCGCGTTAATTTATTTGTCAAATAAATAGACGCGTACATAGGTCCTTATTTTAAAGAGGTTTTTCCATGTGGAAATCAACTGCATCGCCATGTAGTTCATTTTTAAGAGCAGCTTCCACATAGTTCATGTATATATTCGCTTTGCTAGTATCAATCTCGTAGAGGTGTAGCATATAGTCTGGAAAACCCTGTTTATGCTTAGAAAACGCCATTAATGTGAATGAAATAATGTAGGGTATTCCGAATGTGAATAAGGAAAGCAATAATTCTCCAAAGATAAATATTGCGCTTCTTATGGTAAATCTCGCTAAGGATGGTGAAAGCATACGATCATCAATCAAACCAATGCGATATAAAGCTTTACCAAGAGTCATTCTTCCTCTTCTAATAAATAAAGCAGGAACATAGTAAATAAGGATACCCGCTAATATGTAGGCAGAAGGAAGTTCGAGGAAGACCAAGTAATTAAATTCAACACGATATAATTCACGATATTCTGTGACATTTGCGGTCAAGAACGGTAAACATCTCTTTTCGATAAATTTCGCATAAACATCTTTATAGAAATATTGTCTTTGTTCTGGGTCATTAGCTAGTGTTTCGTTAGGAACAATCTTATCCCCATCCTTAACAAAATAATGAACCCCATCCTTATTAACTGTCTCTAATCTAATGGATTCGTAATATGAAACTAATTCGTTATAACGTTCAACTGGAACAACATCAGGATTACTACAATAAGCAATGAATTTATTGATGGAATTAGTAACTCTACCAATTCTACCTGTAGTGTCTGTTCCTTCAAAATCACTACCATAAGTACTTAGGTGTTTATCAGAATAATAGACCACGTCCACTATTTTTCCTTCATTTAAAGGATCATACATATATAGACCAGATTCTCTAACTTGAATATCAGCGATGCGGTTTTCCACTCTCTTATAATCTGGAGTAGCACTAACTATCGCTCGAGCGGCAATAAAGAGCATAATAAGCATCGCCACAAACAAAACGAAATCAATCAGGTTAGCCATACAACGATGCCAAAACTTTGGTTGAGTGTAGTTAATGTTCACTACTTCGTTATTCTCGATTGGTTTCTTCTCTATTTCCATCTTCTAAACGCTCTCTATACATATCATCTATTTCACTTGTTGGTACAAGGACTGTATTAGTTAATATATCGCATCCACTTCTATTATATTCATTAGTGATAATAAAGATGCCTGAAACTATGGCTAAGCCTAAAGAAATCACACTTAAAATGAATAATAAAGGAAGGTTAAATGAATACGCCATTCCAAAATAAAGAATTGGCATAAATAACATACTGCTCATCGAAAGAATAAAATGATAGAAAGATTGGATCATAATATCTTTGTTCGTAATTGGCGAAAGCATTTTGTAGTTTAGTTTGCTTAAGCGTAAAGCACTCATGGTAACTGTACGTTTTTCTTTATTTGCTATTGGGTAAATGACATAAACTATGCCCCAAGATAATAAGACCGCCACTACTACAGAACCAGTAGCCACCCACTGTAATGATTTCATAATCTCAGCGGATTCTTTTAAATAGCCATTGAATGATTTATCGCCTTTAACATAATCATGTTCTACAATGTGATTATAAACATGCAAATAGAATAATCTAGCAAAGACGTGGTCACGAACATTGGTCATCATTGCAGAATAATTCTCTTCTTCTTTTTCTTCTAATTCATTACGAAGACTGGTTTTATAATCGTCCTTTAAAGCAATGCTCAATGCACTATCATCGATAATGAACATGTTATCAGTATTTACTTCTTTAAAATCCTTAATATATAAAGATTCATCTTTAATGACATTACGATAGTACATTCTAACGACTTCGTTTTCATCTTTGTGACCTAAGCCATTTTCTTTAACATCATCATAGATGTAATAAGATAAGAATACTTTGTATGTGTAATTGACGCGGTCTTCAAATGAAGCCGCGGCAGATGGAGCGTATAAATAGCCATCATCTTTAAGCATATTTAAAGCTTGTTGTTCTAAATAAGCAGCTCTCTCACTATGTGTTTGGGTATCACAAATGATTTTAGCTAAAGGAAAGACCGCTAAATTAAAAAGGATAAAGGAAAGAATAAAGGCGACAAAATAATCACCTAAAAAGACAAGCAAACGTTTCCATTTACTTAAT
Source organism: Bacilli bacterium (assembly GCA_045116995.1). Lineage (GTDB taxonomy): Bacteria > Bacillota_I > Bacilli_A > RFN20 > CAG-826 > RUG14515. The sequence continues at coordinate 2,850 of JBGUMU010000117.1, read as the reverse complement.
GGTCTTAATTCAATTACTCTTTCTTTATTTTCTTCCATTTTATGCTTTTAAATTATTGATAACTTTATCAAGGTTTTCTTTAGAAACACCAATTACTTCGTTTAAATAGTTATAAACTTTTTCTTGTAATGTTTCACCATTTTCATACTCATCGATTGTCTTACCATATCGATCAGTAATATCGGTGATTTTGCATAAACCTGCATCAGCGAAGTTTGTGAACATATAGTCACGATACATATGTTCTTTTTCAAAGCCCATAAGGCCTTCCACTAAATAGGAAAGACAACCTGTTCTATCTTTACCAATAGAGCAGTGATAATCGATTGGATAATTATTCTTATCGGCGAGAATTTCAAAGAAGCGTTTAATCATCGCTGGATTATCGTATTCATAAGTATCACCACTGACTTTACCTTTAAAAGTTAAAATGTTATTCCCATTAAACGCCATTGGTAATTGAATATAGTTCACATTATCGCCTAACACTGATTTAGTAGTTAAGCCTCCCACTTCATTTGTGGATGTTTTTCTTAAATCAATTTCAGTTTTAATCATTAGATGATTATTAACTTCATATAAGCCGTTTTCGGAGATACTAACTTTAACATCAGTTTCTTTATCTTCATTAAATCTTCCAGAACGGTATAACATACCTTGTTTCATATAGGTGATATATTGGCCTTTATCATTGAATTTACCCCAACCACCGATATCTCTCATATTTTCTACACCATCAACGTAGACATTTCTTGGACCGGAGACAGTGACTTCTTCACTGAAATAAATACCACTTTCGCCAGATTTATTATCGAAAAACAAGAAACAAGATGTATTACCGATTTCATCGGTTTTAAAAATAGGATTATAAAACTCGAATCTATTTCCTTTTACTTTGTAATTATATTGAGGCTTATCAAATTCATGAGACAAACGACCACAGCCATCAATAATTCCAAACTCTATATCTTTTTTGTAATTACTTTTCCAAGTAAAGACAACTGGCTCTGGCTTAGATAAAGACATATTGCCATTATATGGGCTTGTATCCGTGTAATCTTCACTCTTTAGATAATTTAACTGTTCTTGAGTAAAATGGCCTTTAGATTCGACTTTTAAGTCACTAATGTGGAAGATTCCATCACACGCCACTAAAGAAATTAGCGAGAAGACTGCTGATAAAGTAATCACTATTTTTTTCATAATAAATTTTCCTTAGTAAATGATTATATCATTATTAAAGTAAATGAACATAATAAAAAACCCATCTTTTAACGGATGGGTTTTATTGATTAGTTCAGTGAAATTACTTGAGAATTTCAGCAACTGTACCAGCACCAACGGTTCTGCCACCTTCACGGATGGAGAATTTGGTACCTTTTTCCATGGCGATTGGGTGAATGAGTTCGACTGTTAATTCGACGTTATCACCAGGCATAACCATGTCGACACCAGCAGGAAGTGTGATAACACCTGTGACGTCGGTTGTACGGAAGTAGAATTGTGGACGGTAGTTGCTTAAGAAAGCTGTATGACGGCCACCTTCTTCTTTTGTTAAGACGTAGACTTGACCTTTGAACTTGCTGTGTGGGGTAACTGTACCTGGTTTAGCAAGGACTTGACCACGTTCGACTTGGTCACGGTTGATACCTCTTAATAAGACACCAACGTTGTCACCGGCTTCGGCGTAATCAAGAATCTTACGGAAGGATTCAAGACCTGTAATAACAGAGTTTTGTGTTGGTTTGATACCGACGATTTCGACGGCATCACCTAATTTAGCTTGGCCTCTTTCGACACGGCCTGTAACGACGGTACCACGACCGGAGATGGTCATGACGTCTTCGATAGCTAATAAGAATGGTTTGTCGTTTTCACGAGCTGGAGCTGGGATATAGGAATCGCAAGCTGCCATTAATTCGATGATAGCTTTTTCAGCTTCTGGGTCACCATCAAGAGCTTTTCTAGCGGAACCACGGATAACTGGAACTTCATCACCTGGGAAGCCGTAGGAATTTAATAATTCACGGACGTCCATTTCGACTAAGTCTAATAATTCTGGATCATCGACTAAGTCTGTTTTATTGATGAACACAACGATGTATGGGACACCGACTTGGCGGGCTAATAAGATGTGTTCACGAGTTTGTGGCATAACACCATCAGTACCGGCGACGACGAGGATAGCACCATCCATTTGGGCAGCACCAGTAATCATGTTCTTGACGTAGTCAGCGTGTCCTGGGCAGTCGACGTGGGCATAGTGTCTTGTCGCTGTTTGATATTCGATGTGAGCGGTGTTGATTGTAATACCACGAGCTTTTTCTTCAGGAGCGGAGTCGATTTGAGCATAGTCAGTTTTGACTGCGCCACCTTGTTTTGCTAAGACAGATGTAATAGCGGCTGTTAATGTTGTTTTGCCGTGGTCAACGTGACCGATGGTACCAATATTGACGTGTTGTTTACTTCTGTCAAAATGTTGTTTTGCCATAAAATTGAAATCTCCTTTCTTTCGTTAATAACAAGTTTGCAACGAAATCATAATATAGCATTAATTTGTTTCGTGCAATATCATTTGATATTACACATTATTTTTTAGCGAGCGATATTTCCCGCTTTTTTCAAAATTTCTTCTTGAACGTATCTTGGTGTTTCACCGTAGTGATCGAATTGCATGACATAGTTGCCTCTACCTTGAGTCATACTACGTAAGTCGGTGACGTAACCAAACATTTCGCTCAATGGTACTTCCGCTTCGATAATCTTAGCGTTAGCTCTTTGACTTTCACCAGTCATTTGTCCTCTTCTACGAGAGATATCACCTAAGACATCACCATAGTATTGTTCTGG
>JBGUMU010000116.1:0-5791 GCA_045116995.1 Bacilli bacterium | reverse complement strand
CAGTGATTTTTCGCTCTCCCTTTTGGGGCGCGCTTTTACTATTATACGCATGTAAATATAGTGTGCAAGAACTTTTTTATATTTTTTCCAAAAATACGTATATATGTGCCTACATAACGTGCGCGCGTGCGCTAATATATATAAAAAGAAAGAGACCAGATAATTCCGATCTCTTTTTTATTTTTCCTTTAAATAATTATTTTATTTTGCAGGTTCGAGCATAATTTCACGAATTTTATTGATTGTTTGTTGTGAAACACCGCATTTACTAATTAAGTATTCTTCCATTCCTTGTTTAATTGTTTTTGTTGTGCCCCAGCCTAAACCATTATTTGAGGTTCTTGTGAGGTAATCAACTAAACCTGGCCAGTCATTCCATGGACCATTACGTAAATGACCACGATAGTTTCTAGAAGGATTGCTACTATAACTTGTTAATTCGAAGTCGATAACTAAATCTGTATAAGACATACCGAGAACCGCACCAAGCATGAATCCGACAACACCAGTACGGTCAGCACCACCATAACAGTGATAATAAACTGGGTGTTGATCAGCTTGAGCGAAGGCTTCAAACATCTGTTTGATTTGAGAAGTGTTTTGTTGCATACCTTTATAGTAACTGCTGATTGGGATGAGCTTGTAATCGATATCACCATCTACAGCGAAGTTACATTTATTGGAGGTTGATGGATAGCCATTTGTTTCACTGCTACTTCTTAAGTCGATTTCTAAACCACCAACCATGCCCATATCTTCTCTAAAGGCTTTTTTAGAAGCATCAGTTTGAGAAATGATGTGGCCGTCTCTAGCGTCAGTTTTACCAGTATCATCGGTATAACGTTGTGAACCATACCAACCAGACTTATTGTTGATTTCGCCACCACGATAGACTAAGCCTTGTTTAATTCTTTGACCGGAGGAAGTCATATAACCGCCCATATCACGGACATTAAACATTGGTCTAGCGTCAATCCAACGTGGGTAATCACCTGTGGTAAAGGATGTAACTTCTGAGTCTTTTCCATCAGCGGTTACTTTGTAATAGTATGTTTGATTGACTAATAAGTTCTTTAAATAAGCTTTTGTATTGTTTGTTTTGAGTTCTTTAGCGTCACTTAAATCCGCTTTTTTACCATAGGTAATTGTGTATTCCTTACCTTTTAAGCTTTCAGCAGGCTGGAATTCGATTTCAATACCTTTAGATTCATCACTCTTTTCACCTTTTGTGTAATCTGCGCCTACTGGATCTAAGTAGTCGTTTTGCGTTGTGCCATCACGATAACCACCCGTATTATCTTGATAATCGCGTGTGCTTGGTAAAACGCCTTTGGTGATATCAACGCCATTGTTGCCATACAAATCATTGATGTAGTAATCAGCATCAGCACCTTTCTCAGTGAGAAGTTTCTTTTGTTGTGCTCTCATATCATCAACGTACTTCTTACAGTTAGAAGACATTGAAGATAGATTTGTCGGATTTAGAAGTGTGAAATTATTATTCTTCACTTCCTCTTTAGGACCTTCACTAGAAGATTGTTCACTACCATCACTATTTTGGCTTGTTTCACTTGTGGTCGCTGGATCTTTACTTGTTGAATCATTATCTGCATGATTAATGTTACAGCCAGTAATTGTTAAAGCGGCAATCATTGAAACAAAAAGAAGATGTTTTTTCATGATAAATATCCTTTCAGTTTGTTTAGTAACTATGAATTATTGTTCGTCTTAAATTATACACTAAAAGAAAAATAAAAAGAGAGATGAAATTCATCCCCCTTTTTAAGTTTTAATAATATTTATCTTCTACGGCCTGTGATCAAAGCGACATAGTAGATGACTCTAATAAGAATCGCGATGAAGTCACTATATAAAATATAGGCACAGTAGTAAGTAAGGTTATTATCTTGGCCCGCTCCGGCTTCGGCAATTCTCTTAATACGATGGACATCATATAAAGTCACAAGCATTAAGAAGGCGAAGATTAATAAGGAAACAATCCAAGAGAGTTGGACATTAGCTTCACTAACGCCGCCAAACATAATCATCAACCAGTTAATCAAAGAGAGCCCAAGAGCGCCGATAATTAGACCAAGCAAGATAAAGCCTATACCAGTGAGTCTTCCTTTGCTGATATAGCCTAAAAGGGCCATAGTACCAAATATCAAGGAAGTAATACCAAACGATTCAACTAATATCACCCAGTCAAAGACAAAGGTGAATGTTGATAACATGATGCCCATTAAAACGACATAAATCATTAATGGTCCAAGAATGTTATGTCTCCTTCTAATGAAGGTGATTGGTAAGACAAACGACATGACGAGCAAGGCAACAACGGAAACAATTAGAGTTCCTAATAAACCATTAACAAGGTTTTGATCATATTGATAAACACCTGGTTCGATTTCCACTGCGGTTTTGGCTAAGAAATGTTGGAAGCCATAACCGAAGCCTGCTGCCACCACTGTGGTGATAAGCAAGCAAAGGAACATCATACCAAAGACCTTTGTTAAGAAAGCGCCTTTGGATTGTTTGTCCGAAAAATCGTAGACGACTTGTGTATCGCTTTGTTTAAAAGTTGACATATTTTACCTTATAAAATGTTGTTTAATAAGGCTTCGTAGGAATCGATCTTTAAGGAAGCACCACCGACTAAACCACCATCGACATCTGGGCAAGATAAGTAAGCTTTGATGTTTTCTGGTTTAACGGAACCACCATATAAGACTCTGATTTCATCAGCAACATCACCGAACATTTCTCTTAAAACATCACGGATGAATTTGCAAACGTCTTCAGCGATTTCTGTAGAAGCGTTTTTACCGGTACCAATGGACCAAACTGGTTCATAGGCAACGACTAAGTTCTTAACATCTTCAGCGGTTAAGTCTTTTAAGCCAACACGAACTTGTTCACCAACAACGGCTTTTGTTTGGTTAGCTTCGAATTGTTCTAAAGTTTCACCAACACAGTAAACTGGGACCATATTGTTAGCAATTAAGACTTTGATCTTAGCGTTGCACTTTTCGTTTGTTTCATTGTCGTAGGTTCTTCTTTCACTATGACCAATTAAAACCCAGTCAATGCCGAATTCTTTGAGCATAGGAATGGAGACTTCACCAGTGAAAGCACCGTGATCATTGAAGTGGACGTTTTGGGCAGCCACGATCATTGTCTTAACGGCGTTTTCTTTCACTGTAGCGAGTGATAAGTATGTTGGGGCAACACCTAAATCGATGTTGTTAGCTTCAGCTTTTTTAGCTAAGTCACGGGAAGCAACGGCAAACTCTTTAGCTTCGCTAGCGAGTTTGTTCATCTTCCAGTTACCTAATAATAATTTTCTTCTCATAATTATCTAACCACGTCGATGCCTGGTAAGTGGCCATCGTTTTCAATCATTTCTAAGGAAGCACCGCCACCTGTGGAAACGTGAGAGAATTTGTCTTTATAACCGAATTGTTTGACAGCAGCAGCGGAGTCACCACCACCACAAACTGTGAAGGCTTTGTCGTTTTTAGCAATAGCTTCACAAACGGCTAATGTACCTTTTTGGAATTCTTCTTGTTCGAAGACACCACTTGGGCCGTTCCAGAAGATCATTTTGGCTTTAGCGATTTCAGCGGCGAAGAGTTCTCTGGTCTTTGGACCGATATCTAAGCCTTGGAAGCCATCTGGAATTTCACCCTTTTCAACTGTTTCAACTGTTGTTCTTTCAGCTGGGTCGAAAGCATCACCGATGACAGAGTCGACTGGTAAGACGATTTTGCCGTTCGCTTTGACATAGCAGTTCTTGGCGTATTCTAATTGGTCTTCTTCCACTGGGGAATTACCAGTAGCGTGACCTAAAGCTCTTAAGAATGTGAACGCCATAGCGCCACCAATTAAAATCTTGTCGCATTTCTTTAATAAGGATTCGATAACTTTGATTTTATCGGAAACTTTTAAACCACCTAAAATGGCAACATATGGACGGTCTTCATCTTTGACGTCGACACATCTTGTTAAGTTAGCGACTTCTTTTTCAACGAGGTAACCAACAGCAACTGGTTTACCTTCGGCTTTTAAGATTTCTGGAATACCGTATGTAGAAGCGTGAGCACGGTGAGCGGAACCGAATGCATCCATGACGAAAGCATCACCTAAGGCGGCCCAAATCTTGGCTAATTCTGGATCGTTCTTTTCTTCACCCTTTTCATAACGGGTATTTTGCATTAATAAGACTTCGCCATTCTTTAAAGCGTTGACAGCGTTGGTTAATTCTTCACCACGTGTTTCTTTAACGAAGACGACTGGTTGATTTAATAATTCACCTAAACGGACTGCCACTGGGGCTAAGTTACCATCTTTAATTTGTTTGGCGAATTTTTCTGGATCTTCTTGCGCTAATTTGTGTTTGACTTTGCCTAAATGGGACATTAAGACAACTCTAGCACCTTTAGCGAGTAATTCTTTAATGGTTGGTAAGGCTGCGACGATACGGTTATCATCACGGATTGCACCATCTTTTAGAGGGACATTGAAGTCAACACGAACGATGACTCTTTTGCCTTCTAAGTTGGTCATTTCTTTAACTGTTAACATAGTTAAGATTCCTTTCTTCATAAATAACGGCACCCATAGTAAATGAGCGCCGTATATTTCTATGGGTTAATTAAACTAAATTAATTAGCACTTTTCCGCAAAGTATTTAATGGTGCGGACCATTTGAGATGTATAGGAGTTTTCGTTGTCATACCAAGAGACGACTTGAACTTCATATAAACCATTGCCTAAATCAATAACCATTGTTTGTGTGGCATCGAATAAGGAACCGAATCTCATACCGATAACATCGGAGGAAACGATTTGATCTTCGTTGTAACCGAAGGATTGGTTAGCAGCAGCTTTCATAGCAGCGTTGATGGCTTCAGCGGTAACGTTTTCGCCTTTAACAACGGCTGTTAAGATTGTTGTGGAACCGGTAGCAACTGGAACACGTTGGGCAGAACCGATGAGTTTGCCATTGAGTTCTGGGATAACTAAGCCGATAGCTTTAGCAGCACCTGTGCTGTTTGGAACGATGTTAGCCGCACCAGCACGAGCTCTTCTTAAGTCACCTTTTCTGTGTGGACCATCGAGAATCATTTGGTCACCAGTGTAGGCGTGGATTGTGCTCATGATACCAGATTGGATTGGAGCAAAATCGTTTAAGGCTTTGGCCATTGGGGCTAAGCAGTTTGTTGTACAAGAAGCAGCGGAGATAACGTTGTCTTCTTTTGTTAATGTTTTTTCGTTAACACCATAGACGATGGTTGGTAAGTCTTTACCAGCTGGAGCGGAGATAACGACTTTACGAGCACCGGCTTCGATGTGAGCCATGGATTTTTCTTTGGAGCAGTAGAAGCCTGTGCATTCTAACACGACATCAACTTTTAATTCGCCCCATGGTAAATCTTGGGCTTTTGGACGAGCATAGATGGTAATTTCTTTGCCGTCGACTGTAATGGAACCTTCTTTGACGATGGTTTTGCCATCTTCAGCGTATTCTGGTTCTTTGCTGGAAACGGTGTGTAAGTTTTCACCGATACGGCCAGCGTAACCGCCTTGAGCGGTATCATATTTTAATAAGTTAGCGAGCATCTTTGGGGAAGTTAAGTCGTTAATAGCAACGATTTCGTAACCTTCTGCACCAAACATTTGTCTGAACGCTAAACGGCCAATACGACCGAATCCGTTAATTGCAACTCTGACATTTGACATGTAATTTATGCCTCCTTTATTTGTCACTGCGGTTATATTTTATATATAT
>JBGUMU010000115.1:0-4906 GCA_045116995.1 Bacilli bacterium | reverse complement strand
GACACTTCGCTATTTCGGGCGAACCCGTCATTCCCTACTAAATGGTTCAGGAAGCAGCTCCAGAATGTATTCCCCTTAACTAGTCTATGGTCTTGCAGCAACCGGCCACTCTCTAGAAGACATCATTAAGCGTACTTGTTTCCTTCAACGCTTTACTTAGTGATTATATCAAACAGGTATCTTAAAATAAAGATACATTGTGAAACCATAATTGATAATATCTATAAACTTATATAGAATATAAACACTGAGATATGGACAAGAAACAAAGTAAACAACAAAAAGTACCAAAAGCAAGACTATTTTCCTTTAGCTATATCCTTTACGATTTAGTGAAATGGTTTGGCTTCTGGCAAACAATGATCTGGTATCGTATTAAAAAAACATATGATGGACCAGAAGCAAAAAAGAGAATCAAAGGTGGTGCGTTCATATCTTCTAACCACGTTGGATTCTCAGATCCATTTATCCTACTAACAGCGTTCTTATCAAGAAGATTACACTTCGTATTTATGTCTGAACTCATTAAGAATAAGTTCCAAGAATGGTGTTATAGAAGAGTGTTTCTATCTTATCCAATTGATAGAGAAAAACCATCTTTAGCGACGATGAAATTCTTAAGTCAGTATGTCGCTAACGGTCATGTCTTAGCCCTCTTCCCAGAAGGTCATATTAAAAGAGATGGTGAAGTAGATGCCTTTAAAGGTGGCATTGTCTTAATGGCCTATCTCTCTGGTAAACCAATCATCCCTGTTTATCACCAAAAAAGAACAAGCATTTGGCGTATGACCAGACTAGTAATTGGCAAACCATTTGATGTTAAAGCAAAGATTGGCCCAGTGATGAACCAAAATAAACTAAACGAAGTCGCTAATGAATTATATGAATATGAATTACATCTCCAAGAGATGTGTGAAGGTAAAAAGTAATGGCAATTCTATTTAAAAACGCTCGTATCTTAACCATGAAAGATGACCATATTTTCAAAGGAAATATCGTCGTCAAAGATAACCGTATTGCGTATATCGGTAACGATTATCAAGCCTACGCTCCTTTTGAACGTGAAATCGATTGCCATAACAACTTATTATTGCCTGGCTTTAAAAACCCACACGCTCATAGCGGTATGGTGTTTGTTAGAGACTTAGTGAAGAACGTTTCCTTACAGGAATGGCTCTTTAAATATATCTTCCCAAGAGAAGAACATCTCATCCCGGAAGATATCTATCATCTCAACCGAGTTGCCTACTTAGAATATGTTAGTGGTGGTATTACCACAGTCTTTGAACATTATTTCTTCCCGGATTCATCAGCGAAAGCCGCAGAAGATTTTGGTATGCGCACACTTCTATTAGGCACATACGATGCACAAAAGACTAGCGTTGCTAAACTCGTAGATAATGTCCATAAGTATAACGATAGAAAAGATCCATTGGTGAGATATGTCTTTGGATTTCACGCTGAATATACATCTGACGATGAATTAGTTAAAAAAACTAAAGAAGCTATCGATTTAGCTAAAACTCCTTTCTACACTCACATTAGTGAAACACAAAAAGAAGTTGATGAATGTGTCCAAAGACATGGCTTAACCCCAGCGAAATTCTTATACAATAACGGCTTATTTGCCTATGGTGGAGGTGGCTATCACTGCAGTCATTTCACCGATGAAGAAGTGAAGATTTTCAAAGAAAACAATCTCACAATCGTCTCTTGTCCAGGTAGTAATAAACAATTAGCCTCAGGTGACGCTCCGCTTAATAAATACTTCAAAGAAGGAGTAAGAATTGCCTTAGGTACAGATGGTCCTGCTAGTAATGATAGATTAGATATGTTCTATGAAATGCAATTAGCGGTATCCAATAATGGCTTTGATGTTATCTCTCCATTTGAATATCTCAAGATGATTACCGTTAACGGCGCTATTGCAATGGATATTGATGCAGAATACTTAGAAGTTGGTAAACTAGCGGATATTATTATGCTTGATATGTCTAACTTAGAAGGTGATATCATCTCTAATATCGTTAATAAAGGTAGTGTTAACAACGTTAAACTCACTATGATTAACGGAAAGATTCTATATGAAAACGGTAAGTATTTCTTAAAAGAAAGTCTTGAAGATATCTATAAGAACGCTGACAAAGTCAAACAACGTATTGAATCAGAAATGAAAAAATAAATTTAAAATTAATTTTTTAGAGTAAAATAGTGGTATGGCATTAAAAAAGGGATTCTGTGTACATTGTAAAGGTGATGAAGATCTACGTATCTTTGATGTTAATAAAGATGCGGAGGTTTGCTATTGCCCACATTGTATGGCGGCGATGCCTCCAAAAGAAGCTATCACTAATTATCAAAACTTAATTAAGAATTACCTTAAGCATGCTTCTACTGCGTTATTTGATTCCACACAATATTTAGAAGCATATCAAACATTCGCCCATATTATTGATCTAAACGAAACCATCAAAGTTGCCCACTTTGGTCGTATTATTTCGTTAGTGTATTTATCCACCTTAAGAAAGAGCAAGATTGAATTCGCTCACGCGCTTCATCGTCAAGAAGCACCGAAATGGTGCCACTACGCAGAAACAGTGACTGAATATTATCATTTCTTACTTCTTCTTTTAGATGCTTTAACCAGTTATGAAAACCGTTTAAAGAAGAGAATTACATCACACGGTGTTTTCTATGATATGGACTGCGTTATTCTCTATCTAAAGAGAATGAATGAAATCAAACAATATAAAGACTTCGTTGCCCAAGAAGCTAAATTCTTTGTGGATAACGGCAAAGATCAATTTAAAGATATCATCGGTATGGTGGCTTTATCTGTCCATGCTTATGAAGAAGTTTTTAAAGAAAAATATGTCGCCGCTGATGGCTATACATATTTATTCGCTGGCTTTGATAGCAATGGATTACCATTACTAAGCATTAAGAACTCTAATCCTAATATGGAACTCCGTCGTAAGAAGATTGAACTCTATCCTCACGATAATAAAAAGAGCAAGATTAAGGAAGAAATTTACCTTAACAAGCTCCCAATGTTCCGTTTATTTATGGCTTCTATCCCAGTCGCTTCGTTCTTATTTACAATTGCGATTGTGGGTATTGTTCTTTCCTTCGCTGTTATACCTTCTAGTGTCATTAAGGCTTTTGTTCTTGTCTTGTCCGCTATATCAATCTTAGCGGCCATAGTGTTCTTTACCCTACACTTCACATGGAAGAGTATGCTTAAGAAGAAATATTATAACGGTATGAATCCGTTTATTCTCAAGTAAGTAAGTAACTTCTTAAGAGCTTTAGCACGGTGACTGACCGTGTTTTTTTCTGCTTGGCCCATAGTGCCAAAGCAAGTCTTAGTTTCATCACTAATGAAGATAGGATCATAGCCAAAGCCACCTTCACCCATTTTTTCAGTGGCAATTGTGCCTTTAGCGATACCTTCGAACACTAATGGTTTATCTTCAACATTTAATAAAACGATGTCGCAGACGAACTGTGCGCTTCTATCATCTTTATCTTTTAAATCTTCTAAGATTTGAGCAATAGCTTTATCATGTCCACCCATCTCTGCAGCGTAACGTGCGCTGAACATGCCTGGGCGATTGTCTAAAGGAATGATTTCTAAGCCTGAATCATCAGCGATAACAGGAAAAGAGGTAACTTTTTGTACAGCTTTAGCCTTAATTAAAGCGTTTTCAGCGTAGGTTTTACCATTCTCTTCGACATCTTCTACTTTAAGTCCAAGGTCGTTTAAACCATAGACGACTATCTTATGCGGAGACAAGATTTGTCTCACTTCTTGTAATTTGTGTTTGTTTGTTGTGGCTAATACAATTTCGTAATTCATGAATGTATTATAGCAACATTTTATTTATAATAAAGAAAAGGAAGTATTAATTATGTTTGAAACACCTTATGAAAAAATGATTTGCGACTCTGACAATGGTGATGGTGGAGTTCAATTTTATAAAGAATACATGGAATGGATCTTAAGAAATTCCACTAGTGGATTTAAGATTTATTATAAAGATATTGAAGATGTAAAGATTGTTTACTCTAGAAAAAGAATAGTTACTATCTACCTTAAAAATGGTAGTCATAGAAGACTTTACTTATATAAAGCCGACACTCTTAAGAAACTCATTCATGATGCTGTTGAAAGAGTAAATGGCGAAGCCCAAAATCCTGAAGTAGTGGATGCCCCTGAAGAAGATGATCTCAGTAAACTCGAAAGATTAGCCAAGCTCCATGAATCAGGCGCTCTTAACGATGAAGAGTTCGCTCAAGCAAAAAAGAAAATCTTAGGCTAAAATAAAACAGTGCTATAAGCACTGTTTTTTTGTTACACTTAAAAATAAATTATTCGGCAATTCGCTGTCTCCATCTTCCGGCAAAAAGAAACGCGATACCTACGGCAATGAAAATAACGCCTACGATAAGGCACCACCAAATTGGTCCGGTGTATTCTTTATACATTTTAAAATTGTAAAGAAATCCTAGAAGGATATAAACAATGCCACCAAAAAAGCATGCCCCTGCACCGGCAAAAAACCCATTTGTTCTTCGTTTATAACTCTCGACGATGACAGGGTTAACAGCGTGACATTCCTTTTTCTTTTTTAAAGGATAACCACAGTGTGGGCAGTTTTCAGCATAACTACTGATTTCTTTTCCACAATCAGGACATTTAATCAATGACATATTTCATCACCCTCTCCAGTATATAAGAAAATATTTCTTATTTTCCATAAAAATCGGAAAAATCGTATTTAAACAAAAACAGCGCTTTAAAACGCTGTTATTTACTTCTGGAGCAAGTGACGGGAATCGAACCCGCATAATCAGCTTGGAAGGCTGATGTTCTACCACTGAACTACACTTGCGTAGCGAGAAT
>JBGUMU010000114.1:0-32473 GCA_045116995.1 Bacilli bacterium | reverse complement strand
TCGAACCCGCATAATCAGCTTGGAAGGCTGATGTTCTACCACTGAACTACACTTGCGTAGCGAGAATGATTATATATCATCCTCACTGCACATTTCAATAAACTATTGATTAATGAAAGCTAATAATTGGTTTTTGTTTTGATAGCCCATTCTGACATCAACACGTTGGCCGTTTTTAAAGAGCATAAGTGTTGGAACAGCTTGGATACCATATTGTGCCGCTAAAGGACCAGCTTCATCGACATCAACTTTAACAATAAGGACATTGCTTTCTTCACTTAATTCTTCTAAAACTGGGGAAAGCATCTTGCATGGACCACACCAAGTAGCGAAGAAGTCCACCAAGACAGTACCTTCTTTAATTAATTCATTAAATTCATCACGATTATTAACATGCTTTAACATAGTTATTACCTCCTAAAATGATTGGATTATCGCTGCGATAACAGCAATAATAGCGATGTGTAATATGTAGTAGAGATAAGTTCCATACTGGAACCATTTTTTATTATATCCGCGAGCTCCACTATAAAGCAAAATAAACGCTCCACTAATCATTGAGTATAACTGTACGTAGTAAATGACGTTCATGTAAATAAACTGACTCATTATTAAGTAAGCGAAATAATAGATAAGAGTAATAGCGATCAATATCAAAGTGGAGAATAAGTTAATCGCAATCTGTTCTGTACGTGTACCTTTATATGTATCTGCATCCACACCTGAGATAGTGCTTTGGTGCTTAAAGAATAATCTTGTAAGCACACGTGCAAAATAGAAACCAATAATCATGGTGATACCATACCACCCATATTGAGTGCGTAAGAAGTAAGGGAACCATAAGACTTGCCCATAACAGCCACAATCATCAAAAGCCATGGCAAAATATGAGGCAATGCCATACGCAAGTGGAAGTAACGCTAATAGCTTAATGTACCACTTTTTATTCATTAAACAATAGACGGCAACTGCACCTAAAAGTAGGTCAAGAAAAATGATGCCTTCATAACGCATAGATAAGTTATTATTTACAAAGAATGGAATGGTGTCAGAGCCAATCAAAACAATTGATATAGCGCTGGCCATAATACCTAATCTTAAGGCGTACTTTTTAAAGTTCTTTGTGTGTATCACACCTTCAGTGATCATGAAGCAGAAAAGTGGTAGAGCAAGACGACCAATATAACGGCAAGGTAAAAAGTTGTTAAACATGACACCGATATGATCAACAGTCATGGTTAAAAGAGCGATTATCTTAATCCAAAAACTACTAAGCCATAAAGGGAATCTACGATTGTTTTCCATTATTTTTGAACCATTATCATGAGAATAGCGAACATATTATACGTAGCGTGTGCTGTCATAGAACAGGCTGGACCACGTAGTTCATAGGCTATTGTTAATATTAAACCAGATACTAAATAACTTGGTAATGACCAAAGCTCCTCGACAATGTTTTCTGCATCGAATGTGAAGTGAATCATTGCGAATACAACCATCGTAATCGCAAGCGCTGCGTATTTATTAATTCTTCTTAAAAATGAATATAGACCAACACGATATGTCAGTTCTTCACAAATCGGACCAATTAAGCCCATGATAAATATACCAATTAGAGGATAATTAGTGGCGATATTTACAACCGCTGTTTGGTTCTCATTATCAGCAGGTGTATGCATTAAAGAAATAAGCGCATTGACTAATGTTCCTGCAGCGATAACGGTAACCGCAAAAGCTAGACCATAGATATAGTCGGTACCACTAGTGAATTTACCTAAGAACAATTTCCTTCTTGTAACAAGTGGAACGGATAATAAACCGGCAAACATCGCTAGATAAGTAAGTGTCATCAACATCGCGCTTTTATAGGCGGGAGTGGCGTCAGGCATATTTCTCACAAAAAGTGCAAAAAAGAATTCGGTGACTAGCATTCCAGCATAAGCAAAACCAATAAGAAACATCGCTACTTGCGCCACTGGGTGTAAGAAAGGAACCCTTTTTGGGATCCGATTTAGTCTATATAATTCATTGCTATTATTGCACTCTGGACACTTTTGAAGTGTCGGATCGTGATAAGCCTGACAATTAGGGCATTTTGTTCTTTTAAATAACATTTACTTTTAATCCTAATGAAAAAATTATACACTAAAGACAGATGTAATTATAGCAATAACTTTTTTAAGTTATCGAAGGTATTAGTAATCATGCAATTTGACGTCAAACAAATCACTGCCTACTTCAACATCGCCCTCGTGGTACTTTTCCTCGTTTTTATTGGTGGCACATTACTCGCGGCTGTAAGAGGTTTAAGACGTGGTGTATGGAAGTCCACTCATAACATGGTCTTCATGTTGACTTTAATTGTTATTGCCTTTGTCACTTTAGATCCATTATGTAAGTTCGTGGAGAATTTTGATTTATCACAGTTTATCCACGGCTCTTTATTTATTAAGCAAACCCAAGATGGTGCAGAGACCATGGTCTATTACATACCAGTCACCTCTGTTAAAGAAACGGCGACTGAATTTGTTAAGGCTTTATATTATGTCTTTGACATTTCCGCTTCTCCATCTAGTTTGACTAATATCGCCTTTGCGATAGCGGAATCGGCGATTAAGATTGTCATCTTTATCGTTGATATCATCTTAATTCTTATCTTTGGTAACCTTTTCTCATTCATTACTTGGTACGCTATTGCGCAACATCTTGTTCCAAAGTTTGTGAGAAAAACAGTCAAAGTCAGATGGTTAGGCGCTATTGAAACCGCAGTGACATTCGTTATTACAACTGCGTTATTCTTTACCCCTCTTACCTCACTAGTTAATACACTCAATCAATCCTATCAAAACAACAAACCAAAATCAGACAATGAAATGGTCATGAATGTTGGTAACTTCGTTGATGCCTATAACAACTCATTATTCGCAAAAATCTTATTCAACTGGTCAGCTGATGAAAACGGTATGACTTTTGATACTAAATTCTTCTCTACATTCACAACAGGTGTTAGTGAAGATGTTTCCGTTAGTTTATTAGGCGAATTAGCGAACATGTCTAATCTTATTGTCATCGGTGTTTCTGGCATGACACAAACAGAAGAAGGCCAATTTGCTTATGACGCTACTCAGTTATTAACCAAAGAAATCGTTGATTCAGCATTCTCTTGCTTAACTAAATCTAATTTGTTAACAAGCGTTATCCCATTAGCTGCGGATATTGCTTTAAATAGTGAACTTCTTAAAGAATTCATCCCTGAACGTTTATTAGATGTCAGTGATATCGATTGGAAAAACGAAATTAAGAACGTCCAAGATATGATTGACTGCTTATTTGATAGTGGTGTGATGGATTCTCTTGTGGTCAATAATGAAACTGGTAAAAAAGAATTCCGTTCATTCAAAGATCAAGATGTCGTGGAATTCATCGAAGAGATTCTTTATAAACCAAACTTTGACGAAGTCTTAAACGTCTTTAAATCAATCGATAATTCCAAACTCTTAGCCCGTGTTGTTCCAGCTTTAGTGAACTTCGCTAAGACATTAGATACAACTGGTGCTACAAGTCAATACTTACCACTCTCATGGGAAGAAATCTGTGAATTCAAATGGGGCTATGAATTATACGTCTTATTTGATTTCTTACATAAAACTGCCACTATTGACCGTGACTTCTTGAAGTCTGTCCTCATTAAAGCGGGTTCTTATACACCTAAAGAAGGTGAAACCATTAAGCCATTAGAGGAAGTTATCTCCTTACACGCTGATGAATTCACTGACTTAATCGTTGGTAAGATGAACACTTCTGGTGAACTCGTGGATGTCGATAGTTCTGGCCGCACTAAAGTCTTCAGTAATGGTCAACGTATCGCCGGTAAGAATTACTGCTTATTCGATATGATGCTCTTTGAAAAAGTCTTACCACGTCTTACTGACATGTTATTTGACTTAGATATTGAAGGTTTCAAAGATATCCGCGATAAGATTTCCGCAACTGATATTGATAGTTTCCATCAAGCCGTTGCCAAATTAAGCGAAGGCAAAGTTCTTGTTAATTATAAGAAAGAATTCCACGCTGTTTTAAATGTTGTTGCTGAACTTGGTAAAGACACTGAATTATTACAGTGCTTTTCCGCTCCAGAAGGCTTTAACTTGTTAATGGAAGATCCAAACAACTTCTTCTCCATCAAAAAGCAACATATTACTGCGTTACAAAATGCTCTCAGTAAGATGAGTGCTTCTAACTTAATCTACTCCGCAGTTGTACCAATTATTAAAAACTATATCTCAGAACCAAATATCTCAGGTTCATTTACTGATATGGGCTTAAGCGTTGATGTTATCATCTCAGCGATTAATCACGATATGAAGAGACAGCCAGTGCAACGTACATTCTTTGGCGATATCGCTTCCTTATTAGATGGTTGGGATGATTTAGCGAGTATCTTCTCTCTTGTTGGTTCCACTGATGGTAACAACATGCTTGATAAGTTCAAAGATGATGCTCTTGTGGACTCTTTTGTTAACATCATGACTCTCATCTTTGAAAATCCATTAATCAATCCAGATCCAGAACCAGGAGACACATATGAAAAGAATGAAAACCTTTATGGTTTATTAGGCTTTGTCTTTGACTTTACTTCTAGTATGGGTCTAACCGTCACAAGAGATAGAATGCGTGAAGTTGAAACCCATAACGGCTGGACTGGTGAAAACGGCGAATTTAGAGCCATCGCTAATATCATTAAATACATTGCTTCTCATGATGTCATGAAAGCGGCTGATATGTTTACTGATGGTTTAACTAGAACTGCAGTCTCTAACTTAAAAGATGAGGGCGAAGGTAAAGTTGGTTTACCAAAACTCTTCGAACTTGTTGATAAATCTTATATTTTCAAAATGTCATTAGGTCCATTCCTTGATGACATGTTTGGTGATGCTTTAAGTGGCTTCTTAATTGACCAAGGCACAAGCGTGTCATTCTCTAATATCATTAACTGGACAGAAGAAGGCCAAAACATCGCTAACTTATTAACATCCTTAATCAGTTTAATTCCAGAAAACGATAGTGAGGCTAAAGACTTCTTAACTAACTTTGATATGTCTAAGCTTCACGACATCGTGGAACTTAATGATATGCTCCATCAATTATCCCATAGTGGTATTTTCACCTATGTTGATGAACATGGTGTCAGCCATTATCAATTCGGTGCTTGGTTCTATCAAAAGATTAGTGACGCGATGGTGAAGTTCAACGTTAATACCACTGAATATGACTTATTAGCCGATCCAAAACCAGGAGAAAACGCTTCTTGGGATTGGAAAGAAAGCTGGGGCATTAAACCAGGCAATGAAAACGCTGACCAATACTTTGTCGATTACGCGAATAAATACAATCCAAATGGTACCGAAACCGATACCCATATGATTGCATATCGTGATTTCGTCTATTTAGCGGGCAAAGCCAATACTGACGAATCTTTAGTCACTGATTGGTGTGATTACACTAACTTCACAACTAAACAAGCTGCCTTTTTAGCCGCTCATGAAACAGATTTAACTAGTACTTATAAAAACAATGACTGGCAAGCCTACTTTGCTAGTGATGATTTCATCACCGCTTATAACGATGTCTTTGAAGTCGATGAAATCTCTAAAGTCTGTAAGTTTATGACTTATGCCTTACGAGTGGTCGAAAAGAGAACTGCAGGCGCTAATGCCGGTACACAAATCCCGTTCAACGAACTACCAATTCCAGTCCTTGAAGGCTTACTTAATTCTATTAACGAAACAAGCTGCTTACGTATCTGCTTATATAACTTCTATCGCATCGCTGATGAAAACTTATTAAGTGGCTACAGTGCTTTCAATACATCCTCATCCTATAACATCTATATCGTTGATGCGGAATATCCAATTAACGATTTCGAACACGCAAGACCTGCTAGACAAGCAGAGCTTGATAAATTAATGAACTTCTATAAAGTCATCGATGAAGCCAAGAGCAATGGTGTCATCAATGGTAGTGATTTTGATTACTCTAAGATGAATCAAGATGGCTTCTTAACCAAGATGAAGAACGCTATTAATGACTTCAATAGTTCCTATATCTTCCATCGTTCTGGTTCAGGTAAAGTCAATAGCATGACCACCTTCCAAGGCTTATTTAACTCCATGTTAAGTGAAAGTAGTGTTAAGGATGTCATCTATCTTGCTAATTCACCAAAAGATAGTAACGCTACAAACTACACTGACAAAGTCAGTAAGATTGAATACCTTGTTAAATCCACCTTCTTAACTGATAAACAAATTAACGATGGTGCACTTAACTTAAATAATGAAAGAGCTAAACAAACTGATGAAATTAACAATCTCATGGATTGTGTCGATTCTTTATATTCCTTAAAGGATAAAGACGGCAACGCCACAACCGCGATTGAACAAGCAGATATGAATAAGAGTGATAACATTGATGTCATTGAAACCTTATTCAATAGACTCAACAACTCCAACCTCTTATACGACTGCTTACCAAACTCCATCTATAACATTTTCGTAGAAAATAATCAGTTAAGTATTAAGAATGGGGATCAAACCGTTGAATTTAACCGTGTTGACCCATTCTATCATTACTACTATAACGACACAGTGAAGAGAAGTAGTGTTGATTACTCCGCTAAATACTTATCCACTGATATCTCTGGTATCATCTCCTTATTAACTGACTATCAAGAATTCAACACTCAACTTGATGGTAAGGAAATGTCTGACCCTGCTACCTTAAAAGCCTTAACCGGTACTGGTGGTGCTTTAAAGCTTGTCCTTAAGGATATGCATGATTCTAACTTATTCCATACTCCTGCTAGAGGTGAAGATGGTTCTTCTTACTACACCAATAAATACGAAACAGGTTACACCTTATTTGAAGAATTAATCAGCAAGATCTGTTCCTTTGTGAAACTTGATGATTTTGCTTACGATAGCAGTTATGAACTTGATGTTTCTACCTATGGTAGTGCTGCTAATAAGTTGACTGCTCGCATTAAAGAAATCACCAAAGCGGATGATACAGGTATCTCTAGTAACGTCTATCACACCGCTCAAGGTCATGCTTGGTACGATGAAATTGATTCCATTATGAATCTTGCTAATACCGCTGCGGATATGGCCAGTGGTTCATCTTTAGATGTTTCATCATTCGAACTTAATAAACTTTCACCAACCCAAATCAAGAATATGTTAACCGCTGTTAATAGTTCTGATATCCTCGCTGATGCTCTTCCAAAGTTCATCAAAGATGGTTTCACTTCTATTAACCTTGGTACCTTAACTTCTTATAGTGATGTTAACTATGCTTATTACCGCTTAGGTCAAACAGTCTATGGTGGTGCCTCCGCTAACTCACCAGCGGGTTCTGAAATCGATAACATCTATCAAGTGATGAGTGTCCTTTATAACGAAGGTACACAAACCTACAACACTGATATGAACAATATGACTGAGTTTGCTAAAGGCGCGACTGGTGAAGCGCGTTTAACTGGCTTGCTCAAGTTCTTATATCAATCACACATCTTCGATACATCCTTAAGTGGTACCTATAAGCAATATAACGTCATAGACGGTCATAATGTCACCGCTCAAGGTATTATGCTTTATAACTCCTTAGGTAATGACTTATCCGCTTATATCGCTAGAGATGCTGATAAGTTAACTCCTGCTAAGAGTGCTTTAGATAAGATTTCAACCTTATCAACCATCGTCCATATGGAAAACTACTTTGAAAGTGAAATTGATATCACTTATCAAGTCGAAGCCAAAGGCTTAAAGAGACTTGTGGACTTAACAGATGGTCAAATCGACGCTAGTACATTTAACGATAATAACGTTAATACTATTAAAGCCAAGAAATCACTCATTTTAGGCATCGTGGAAAGTGCTTATAACGCAACAGCGGAAACTGATCCAACATTATACAAACGTTCCGCTATCACCAGTGAATTCATTTCTGGCTTATTCAATACAATCTTAGAAAATCAATACACCAAGCTCGAAGCTAAACCAACATATCGTTATACAGTCTTTAGTTTTGGCAATGATGATGCCTCAACCTTAGATATCTCTGATTACTCTGAACTTAACAATGTTGAAAGAGATGGTTTAGAAGGCATGCTTGATGCTTTAGATTATATTGGTGCTACTTCTACACCAGCCTCATTACAAGCTAACCGTGAACAAATCAAAGCGAAGTTTGCGATGATGGGTCAAGAACCAGGCAAGAACGCCCATATGGCCCAAGCCTTGTATCTCACTGAAGCGCATCAATATCTAAAGAACCTCCGTAATCCATTGGTTACAAACGGTGGTGAACAATTCGTCCCAGTTGATGAAACAACTAATGATCCAACCGTTGATAATAACATTTATAGCAATACTTTCTCCTTCAAAGAATACGGCGAAAGAATTGATAACTTCCTTAATGGAGCCACTATTGGATTCTAATATGGCAAGTACAATAAAGGAACAACACATTAATCAAATCGAAGTGATGAAAAGCAAATTTATTGCTTACTTCCTTCCCTTAGATAACGAAGAGAACTTTAAGCCAATCTTGGCCGCTCTTCGAAAAGAACACAAAAAGGCGCGTCATATCGTTTATGCGTATCGCGTCGGTATGAAAAGTAAATCCTGTGATGACGGGGAACCTAAAGGAACCGCTGGTCATCCCTTACTCGATTTACTTTACAAAAAAGACATTAATAATGTCGCCTTATTAGTGGTCAGGTATTTTGGTGGCACTAAGCTTGGTGCTTCTAGATTACTTAGAACCTACTTACAAGCGGGTATTGATGTCGTCAATAGCAGCGAGTTAATCGCTTTATAGAAAGGTAACAGCATTATGGCAAATTGTGATGGTAACTGCGAACACTGCAGCGTTGAAGGCTGTGGTGAACGTATCGTTAAAAGCAAACCAAACGAATTTACAAACATCAAAAGAATCATTGGTGTTTTATCAGGCAAAGGTGGAGTCGGTAAATCTTTTGTGACTTCCACAATTGCGACTTATTTAAATAGAAATGGACTTAAAGTCGGTATCTTAGACGCTGACGTCACTGGTCCTAGTATTCCTAAAGCCTTTGGTGTGAAGGAAAAAGCTTATGGTGAAAATGGTTTTATTTTCCCTGCTAAAACAGTCGGTGGCATTGAAGTCATGTCCGCTAATCTTCTTCTAGAAGATGAGAAAGAACCAATCATCTGGAGAGGACCATTAGTCGGTAATCTCGTTAAACAGTTCTTTGAACAAGTGATGTGGGGCGAATTAGATGTTTTATTAATCGATATGCCTCCAGGCACAGGTGATGTCGCTTTAACCACATTCCAAAGCTTACCAATCGATGATTTAATCATCGTTACTTCCCCACAAGACTTAGTTTCTTTAATCGTTTCTAAAGCCATCAAAATGGCGGAAATGATGAAGATTCATGTCTTAGGTGTTGTAGAAAATATGTCTTATCTAGTTTGCCCAAAATGCGCAGAAAAGATTCCAGTCTTTGGTGAATCTCATTTAGAAGAATTCGCAAAAGATATGAACTTTACAATTTTAGGTAAATTACCACTCAATAGTGATAACACTAAATTAATGGACCAAGGTGAAATCGAAAAGGTTTCTCTCCCAGAAATCAAAAGTGTTATTGAAGCAATTAAAGGAGAATAATTATGTTGGAATTAGACACACGTCGTAAAAAAGTCTTCGACCAAATGAAAGATAACAGCATTGCTATTTTCTTTTCTGGTGTCAGTAAAATCGCTAGTGAAGATGAAAATCTTCCATTTGTCGCTAATAAAAACTTCTTCTACCTTACAGGTATTAAGCAAGAGCATAGTGCTTTAATGCTAATTAAAACCTTAGGTGAAAGAAAAGCTTATTTATTCGTTGATCCATATAGTGAACTTAAAGAGAAGTGGACTGGTAAACGTTTAACTCCAGAAGCCGCCAGTTTAATCAGTGGCCTTAAAAACGTTTATACATCTGATAACTTAGAAACCATGCTCTCTTTAGCGGTCACTAAAGAACAATACGGAGAAATCGATTGCATCTATTTAGACCTCACCTCTCCAGAACAAAAGATTAAAGAAGGCATGTTCATGAACGATTTATCCGTCAAGTTACAACTTGATTACCAAAAAGAAATCGTTGATAGCTATCCAATCTTAAGAGATTTAAGAATGATTAAATCCTCTGAAGAAATTGAAAACATGGTCAAAGCTATTGAAAGAACAAATAACGGTATCGCTTACGCGATTAGTAAATTAAAAGTCGGTATGAAAGAACATGAACTCGCTGACTATTTTGAATTATATGGTCGTTTACATGATCGTAGTGGTCTAGCCTTTGATACAATCATTGCCTCAGGTAAGAACGCTACTTGCTTACATTACCCATCACAAAATGACACAGTTAAGGAAAATGATTTAATTCTCTTTGACTTGGGTTATGAACATAACGGTTATAGTGCGGATATTTCTCGTACTTTCCCAGTTAACGGTAAGTTTGAAGGTGTTCAAGCCAAGATTTATGAAGCAGTTTTAAACTGTAATAAAGCGGTTATTCAAATGATTAAACCAGGCTTAACCATTAAAGACTTACAAGAATTCGCGACTGAATACTTAAGAAAACAATGTATCAATGCTGGCTTAATGGATATGAATGATGATATCCGTAATTATTATTACCATAACGTTTCTCACCATCTTGGTTTAGATACTCATGACATCTCCTTAAGAGAAAAACCATTACAAAATGGTAACGTCATTACCGTTGAACCAGGTTTATATTTCGCTAAATACGGCGTTGGTGTCCGTATTGAAGACGATGTTTTAGTCAGTGAAGACGGCTCAATCGTCTTAAGTAAGAACATCGCTAAAGAGATGGATGAAGTCGAAAGACTGATGGCCACAAGAGGTTAAAACAATGAAGTACATTTTAGCGATTGATCAAGGCACAACAAGTTCACGCGCAATTCTCTTTGATAATAACGGTAAACCAATTCAAATTGCTCAAAGAGAAGTGACTTGTTTATTCCCACATTCTGGCTGGGTTGAAGCGGATGCATTAGCCATCTGGGTTTCAGTCATGGATGTCATTAATGAAGTCTTGATTAAAGCTAATTTAACGATTGATGATGTCGCCACAATTGGTTTGACAAACCAAAGAGAAACAACAGTGGTTTGGTCTAAAGCTACAGGTATGCCTGTTTATAACGCAATTGTTTGGCAGTCCCGTCAGTCCGCGGATATCTGTGATAGATTTGCTAAAGATAAAGAAACCATTCATCAAAAAACCGGATTAATTATTAATCCATACTTCTCCGCTTCTAAAGTGCGTTTCATTTTAGACCATATTGAAAACGGTCAAGAACGCGCTGAAAAGGGAGAACTATTATTCGGTACCATTGACTCATGGATTATCTATAAGTTAACAAGTGGCAAAGTTCACGCTACAGACGTGACTAATGCTTCTCGTACGCTTTTATTTAATATCAATGATATGAAGTGGGATGAAGAGCTTTGCAAGATGTTTAATATTCCAATGTCAATGCTACCAACAGTGAGACCAAGTGCTTATGATTATGGACAAGCTACATTCCTTAAGAGTGATGTTCATATCACTGGTGTTGTTGGTGACCAACAAGCCGCTTTATTTGGTCAAACATGCTTTGAAAGCGGCGAAAGTAAGAATACCTATGGTACAGGTTGCTTCTTACTTGTTAATACTGGCGATAAACCAGTCTTCTCTAATAAAGGCTTATTAACGACAGTTGCTTGGCAAATTGGTGACGAAGTCACCTATGCTTTAGAAGGTTCTGTCTTCATTGGTGGGGCGATTGTCCAATGGATTAGAGATGAAATGCAGTTAATTGAAAATGCAGCGGATAGCGAAAAGATCGCGCAAATGAGCCATCGCTCACGTGTGTATATCGTTCCTGCTTTTACCGGTTTAGGAACACCATACTGGGATGATGACGCTAGAGGAGCGGTATTTGGCTTAACAAGAGGCACTAATCGCAGCCAATTTGTTAGAGCCTGTTTAGAAGCTATCGCCTATCAATGTAAAGACGTCATGGAAGTCATGCAAAAAGATGCCGCACAAAACATCTCCGTTTTAAAGGTTGATGGTGGTGCTACTAAGAATAAATATCTCATGCAGTTCCAAAGTGATATCTTACATACCACAATCAAACTTCCTAAGTGTTTAGAAACAACCGCTTTAGGCGCTGCCTATATGGCGGGCCTTCAATGTGGATATTATCCAAACTTAGAAAGCATTAAAAAGATTCATGAATACCAAGCCATTTATGAACCACAAATGAGTAAAAAAGAAATCAAAGAATTATACAAAGGCTGGAAGACGGCAATTAAAGCCACAAGAATGTTTAAGTAGAGTAGAAAAATGGAAATTAAGAATATCTGGACAAAGGAACAAGTTAGTAGCTATCTCAAAGGTATTCAGGTCAACGTTGAGTTAGATCCTGATTACATTTTTGATGTCTACGAAATGGCCAACGAATTCATCGGAATAGTGGACAAAGAAAATGCACAAATAGAGGTTAAAGAGATCAACCAATTTGAACTCTTACTTTACTGTGTTGGTGAGTATTATTATTCAGTCTCTCACCTTAATGAAGTGGAACTCGCTAGATTTAAAGCTAATGAGGAATATCCTTCCTCTATGGCGAGCGTGGCCGCTGATAAATATTTGTCCTTATCCATTTTTAATCACGTCGAAAAGAAACTTGGTAACCGTTTTGTCCCACCAGCTTCTTCTTTAAATATCTATTTAAATTTCATGCTTAATATCGTGAAGGGCTATAAGAAGAATGACCCACAATCTTCTCTTATCAGTGACCTTCTTATGAAATCTTTAACCATTTCTCGTTGTATCTTAGAAAACTTACTTAATGGTTATGAAACTGAAGCCTTCTCTTCTTGGAGAACTCTTCATGAATGTGAATGCACTCTTATCTTGTTAGATAAGTATGGCGCGCCACTCATCAACAAGTATCTTAGACATATGAACTTCGGTTTAGCGTTCAACGATACGATTCCAGATAAAGAACAGCAAGACAAAATCTTCTATGAAATGAAAGAAGAAATGCGTGGATATGGTCTTAAGAGTAAAGATATCCGTAAATACATTGAATATGGTTGGTTATATCTTATCGCTGATAAAGATGATCCAAACTTCAAACTCAATTTCCGTGATGGTTTAGAAAAGCTCGCGGGTCTAGAGATGTATGCGAAGAGATATGAAATATCTAGTGAAATCATCCACAGTACACCTTTACTCATCTATTCCAACAAAGAATATTTCTATTACATGACTTTATTAAGTCTTTATGAAAGCTTCTTCCGTTTAGAAAAAGTCTTTGTCTCATTATTCTCCAAACGCGTTAGTGAAATGCAGATGAGACAATATGAAGAAATGCGAAAAGTCTATTACTCACAACTTGTCATTATTCATAAACGTGAACTCGAGACATTCAAAAATCTCCAAACTAATAGAAACAAAAAAAGCTCCTAAATCAGGAGCTTTTAAATTACTAGTAATTTATATTAGTCGTCTTGATAGCAAGAACCACCAATGAATTCACGAATGATGGAATTGCATGGAACCCATTGATCAGATAAGTCATCAAAGAACTTAAGCATACGGATAAGTCTTTCAGCAACTGGGAAGTATTCACTTTCAGTGTCAATTTCTTCAAGTAATGGCATCGCGTATTTTTTCATAACACTGAGTTCATAACTTGAGAAGGAGTTGAATACGTAGTTAGCGCCTTCTTGAGAAGGATAGATCCATCTGAATTCACCTTTTCTGACACTTGGCCACATTTCTAAGGTGGAAATAGCGGAAGCGTTTCTGAATTGGTGGTCACGCACAATTCTTCTTAAAAGTCTTAAATCGGTTAAGCTCATTGGGTTATGGTTATCGATATTGACTTGTGATTGTGGGGCAATAAAGATTTTGAATTTTTGGTGAGCAGGAATAGAAGCGGTTAATCTTTCATTTAAAGCATGAATACCTTCAATGATGATTGGTTGATCCTGTGGAACGATTAACTTTCTGCCTTCTTTAGCACGGCAACCCGCTTTAAAGTCATATTTTGGACATTCAACTTCTAAACCAGCGACTAAATCCGCTAAGTTAGAGTTAAATAAATCGATATCTAAGGCATCAGCGCTTTCTAAGTCTGGTTTGCCGTCTTCATCTAATGGAGCTTCACCTCTTGGTAAGTAGTAGTCGTCCATAGAAATACGGATTGGTTTAATACCTCTAGATAATAATTCAATTCTTAATCTATTCGCGAATGTAGTCTTACCAGAAGAAGAAGGACCAGCGATACAAATCAAACGAATGGATTCTTTTTCGTCTTCAATCATTTGACCTAATTCACATAATTGACGGTTGTGTCTTTGTTCGCAAAGTGTGATAAATTCGACATCGCCATCATGTTCAATTCTTTCGTTAATACCAACGATGGTGTTGCAGCCTGTCGCTAACGCCCATTGGTGAGCTCTCTT
Organism: Bacilli bacterium; assembly: GCA_045116995.1. Lineage (GTDB taxonomy): Bacteria > Bacillota_I > Bacilli_A > RFN20 > CAG-826 > RUG14515. The sequence continues at coordinate 17,897 of JBGUMU010000114.1, read as the reverse complement.
TAAAGTCTTACCAAATGTTGGAGCGTCTTCAAATGGTGGGATTTCACCGTTAAAGTCAGGACGAGGATATTGAATGATGATACCTGGGTGATAGTATTTGATAACCCATCTATTGATATAACCAGTGGAAGGAACCATACGGTTATACATATAGTTTCTATAATTACCACAGGTATAAATATGTGCGGTCTTTTCTGGACGATATTTTAAAATATCGACTTTGTCTTGATAACCATCTTCTGTAAAGATTCTCGCCGCTTCTTCCTTAGAAACGATCTTTCTTTCTAATGGTAAATCAAGAGAAACGAGTCTATTCATTTCCGCAACTAATTCTTTGATCATGATACCAGAAGCACTGGTGCCTGGATTTAAGATTTGTAAGAAGATAGAACGGGAAACGTTATAGGCAAATCTAATTTCATAATGCGGATGGATATTGTGCATAGCCATGGCCACTAAGAAACGAAGAGATGATTCATAAATTGGTTTAGCATCTCTGTCTTTGCAGGTTAATGGAATGATTTCAGAATCCTTATCAATTGTGTAGGTAAGTTCACGGACACGGCCGTTCACATAAGCACAAATAATATCTCTGTCTTTGCCCACGATATCTAAGACTGTAATCGGAGCATCATAAATTTTTTCTTTGTTATTAAAAACCACTTTGAATGGCATTGTATTGTACCTCCTAGAGCGAAGCCTTTCATTCTAAACAAATGTCTAGACAATTTCAAGCAAATTAATTATAACGTGATTTTGTTCCTAAAAGAATGAGTTTTTTCGATTTTTATATTTTTTAAATATATTATGTGATATAGTGATTATCGCTAGAAAGGATTATATATGCAAAGATTACTCGTTGTCGTTGATTATCAGAATGACTTTGTTGATGGTGCCTTAGGCTTTGCTGGTGCAGAAAAGATTGCGCCTCGCATCGTAGAACTCATTAAAGAATTCCGCGCCAATAAGGATACTGTCGTCTTCACCTATGATACTCACCAAGAAGATTATTTAAAGACTACTGAAGGTCAATACTTACCTGCTCCTCACTGTTTAAAGGGCTCTAAGGGCTGGGAATTACATCCATCAATTAAAGACCTCGTAGAGGATTCCCTAGTGTTTGAAAAACCAGGATTTGGTAGCAAAGCCTTAGGTGATTACATTGCTAAAAATAACTTTGACGAGATTTATCTCTGTGGTCTTGTTAGTGACATCTGTGTCTTTAGTAACGCGATTGTCGCTAAAGCATCAGCCTCTCCATACTGCAAAATCAAGATTGTAAGAGATGCTACTTCATCCTTCGATTTAGATATGCAAGAAAAGGCTTTTGATGTTTTGAAACATCTCCATATGGAAATCATCTAGCTAGTTATAAATCTTATATAAATATATAAAGGAGAAAACAAACTTATGAAAAACATGGTTTACATCCAATCCGGTGGACCAACCTCAGTCATTAACACATCTTTATATGGTGCGATTAAAGAAGCTAAAAAGCATCCAGATCTTATCGGTCACATCTATGGCTCTCAACACGGTGTTGAAGGCTTAATCGATGATGACTTAATTGATTTAGGTTTAGAAGACGATGAACAAATCGAACTTCTTCTCCAAACTCCAGGTAGTATCTTAGGTACAACCAGAAGAAAACTTCCTAAGGATATTCACACTCCTGAATACGCCGCTATTATTGAAAACATCAAAAAACACAACATTGGTTACGTTTTCATCAATGGTGGTAACGACTCCATGGATACCTGTAACAAGCTTGCCAAATTAGTCAAAGAATTAGGTATCGAAGATGTCAAAGTTATTGGTGTGCCAAAAACCATCGATAACGACTTAGCCTGCACAGACCACTCCTTAGGTTTCCCAAGTGCTGCTAAATTCGTTATGAACTCCGTTAACGCCTTTGCAATGGACGCTAACTGCTTCAAAAAAGGTAAAGTCCACATCGTGGAAATCATGGGCCGTGATGCTGGTTGGTTAACAGCTTCTGTTGACTTATTACCAGAACAAACAAGACCACACCTCATTTACTTACCAGAAATGAAGTTCGACTTAGAACAATTCTTAAAGGATGTCGAAAGAGTCTATAAAGAAAAAGGCTTTGCCTTAGTCGCTATCTCTGAAGGTTTACAATTCGAAAGAGATATGACCAACGTCCGTGTTGACGGTTTCGGTCACGCTCAATTAGGTGGCGCTGCTGCTGAACTCTGCAGAATCGTTGAAAATAGATTAGACATCGGTACAAGAGCGGTGGAATTCTCCATCATTCAAAGAGCCTTCCCACAATACGTCTCTTTAGTGGACCGTAAAGAAGCTATCGAAACAGGTAAGAGAGCCGTCAAAGCTGCCTTAAAAGGTAGAACAGGCAAAATGATTATCTTCGAAAGAGTTAGCCAAAACCCATACAAGATCAAATATAAACTCGCTCCATTAAGCAAAGTTGCTAATGCTGTTAGCCACGTCAAACCAGAAATGATCGTTGATGCTACACGTATGAGCGATAGTTTCAGAGACTATTTACGTCCATTAGTCCAAGGTGAAGTCAAACTCACATACAAAGATGGCATCGCCCCAGTGACTAACTTCAAACGTATCAAAGTTAAATAATGAAAAAATTCTTTCGCCAAAATATTGAAACCAAATCATTGATAATTGCATCAATCGCGACTGTCCTAGGCTTTCTAGGAACAATGTTTCTATTTTGGTATAAAAGAGGAGATGTCCCCTTCGGAGTGTTATTCGGAGGGGGTATCATCATCCTCGCTTGGTTAATACTTTACTCAAGTAAGAAGAAAAACAAAGAGACCGTTAAACTCGATGTCTTTGTTATCTTTCTTAGATTAGGCTTATTGATTATAGGTTCAATTGCCTTTGCAATCTTGCAGTGGTGGCTTGGTCTATATATTATTTCGGCAGTGTCCTTAATTGTCGCTTACTTAGTAGTGTCGTTATTAACCCTTCTCGCACATATAGGAAAGGAACAAAATGCCTGAGGAAAAAACCAACATCTTCAGTAATTTCTTCTCCACTGAAATCTCTGGAGAATTAATTTCATCACTCATAGTGATTTTTATCATTATGGTCCTTTCTTTAATCGTCGGCATTTTAGCGGCTAGACATAATCCGCTTAAAAAGCCAAAAGGCCTCTTATTAGTCGCTGAATGTGGTGTCAGATTCTTTGATGACTTCTCTCGTGATTTAGTTGGTACCACCTTACCAAACTTTGGTGGTTTTATCATGGGTGTCGCCGTCTATCTTTTCATCTCGTTTATTTTTGGATTAACTGGTTTACCTTCACCTGTCACTTATATGGCGGTGCCATTATCATTAGGCTTAACCACATTCTTATTAATCCATTACACCTCAGCAAGATACACAAAGTGGGCCTATTTCAAACGTTATATTGATCCTATCCCAGTCTTCTTACCAATTAACTTAATCTCGATGTGGGCGCCTTTACTATCGCTCACTCTCCGTTTATTTGGTAACGCTATCGCGGGTTGGGCTTTATTAACTATCGTTGAATATGCTTTAAGAGACTTATCCGCGACGATATTCTCGTTCATGAATACCGAATGGAATCAAGTCTTCTTAGCGCCTATTCCTTTAGCGATATTACATGCATATTTTGATTTATTCTCTGGTTTAATCCAGACCTTTGTCTTCATTCTTTTGACCTCCATCTTTATTGGTCAAGAAATCCCAGAAGACATAGATTTATCTACGATGGAAAGGAGGAAGAAGAAATGGAAGTCTTAGCCGCTGCTATTGCTATTTTAGGCGTTATGCCTAGTGCTCTTGGTGAAGGTATTGTCTGTGCTCACGCATTAGATGGTATGTCCCGTAACCCAGAAATGTATGGCAAACTCAGAACCTCAATGATCTTAGCGTGTGCGCTTGTTGAAACCACAGCTATTTACTCATTGCTCATCTCAATCTTGATTTTATTTACAAAAGCATAATAGGAGGAAGGAATTATGTCACTTAATCTCTTAAGTAACATGGAAAACATTGGTGAACAAATGGCATCGATTGCTCAGAAGTTAATCCCAAGTTGGGTTTCTTTCGTCATTCAATTCTCTTCATTTATTATTCTTTTACTTGTCGTCTTCTTTGTTGCGTATAAGCCAGTTAAAAAGATGCTTGCTAAGCGCGCCGATTATATCGAACAAGAAATCGCACAAGCTGCAGAGAGTCACGCTTTAGCCCTTAAGGAAACTGAAGAAGCTAAAAAACTATTAAGTGATTCTAAAAGTGAAGCTAGCCAAATCATAGAAAACGCTACCAAACAAGGTGAAGCGAAATACGAAGCTATGATGGAAGAGGCTAGAAATGAAGTTAAGGACATGAAAATTGCCGCTGAACAAGATATTGAGCAGGCAAAAGAAGATGCTCTTAACGACATTAGAAAAGAAATGGTTAATGTTGCATTAACTGCTTCTAAAGAAATCTTAAAACGCGAAGTCGATAGTGATGATAACACCCGACTCGCTGAGGACTTTATCAATCGTTTAAATTAATTTACCTATGAATCAAATTGCCCAAACATACGCAGAAGCATTGTTCTCTTTAGGCCTTGAAGAAAAGAAACTCGATAGGCTACAAGAGCAAGAAAAAACATTATTGGAAATTATTGAAGATAATGATGATTTCTTAATGCTTTTAGATTCCCGCTTTATGAGCGGTAACGAAAGAAAGGATATCGCCGTTAAAATCTTAAAAGATTTTGATGAAGATATTGTTAATCTACTCAAGGTTATTATTGATAACAATAGAACCTATATGATTAAGGATATTCTCATGGCGTTTAATTCTTTGTGTAACGAATATAAAGGCGTTAAAGAAGGGCTAATTTATTCCGCATTTCCTTTGGAAAAGAAAACTATTAAACAAATCAAAGATAAAATCAGTCAAATTGAACAGATGGATGTGGAACTCATCCCACATATTGATCCAACCTTAATCGGTGGTGTCAAAGTGGTGATCAATTCACATGTCTATGATGGTTCAATTAAAAACCAACTAGAAAAAATGAATATTGACCTCTTAGGAAAGGAGCTTTAATCATGAAAATCCACGCTAATGAAATCAGTGCTCTTATTAAGGAGCAAATTAAAAACTACCGCCACAAAATCGATAGTAATGACGTCGGTACAGTCGTCTCTGTCGGTGATGGTATTGCTAATGTCTATGGCCTAGAAAAAGCTATGCTAGGTGAACTTTTATTGTTCCCTAATAATGTCTACGGCATGGTCATGAATTTGGACAGCGATAGTGTGGGTGTTGTCCTTTTAGGTAATGATTCCTTGGTTAAAGAAGGCGATTTAGTCAATCGCACTAAGATGGTTATGGAAGTTCCAGTTGGTGAAGCCTTATTAGGTAGAGTGGTCAATTCCCTTGGTCAACCAATCGATGGCTTAGGTGAAATCAAAACCACTAATAGACGTCCTATCGAAGTTATCGCTCCAGGCGTCATTAAAAGAAAAAGTGTTGATACCCCACTTGAAACCGGTATCACCATGATTGATGCGATGACCCCAATTGGTCGCGGTCAAAGAGAACTTATTATCGGTGATAGACAAACCGGTAAAACCGCGATTGCTATTGATACCATCCTCAATCAAAAAGATAAAAACGTCATTTGTATTTATGTAGCAATCGGCCAAAAGAATTCTACCGTTGCCCAAATCGTTGATAAATTAAAACGTTTCAAAGCCATGGACTACACAATTGTTGTTAGTGCATCCGCTAGTGAGCCAGCACCTTTACTTTATATCGCTCCATATGCCGGTAGTGCGATGGCAGAAGGATTTATGTATCAAGGTAAAGATGTCTTAATTGTCTATGACGATTTAAGTAAACACGCTGTTGCTTATCGTACCTTATCTCTTTTACTAAAAAGAGCCCCAGGTAGAGAAGCTTATCCAGGTGATGTCTTCTATTTACATAGTAGATTACTTGAAAGAGCCTGTAAGTTAGCCCCTGAATTTGGTGGCGGTTCCATTACCGCTTTACCAATTGTTGAAACACAATCTGGTGATATCAGTGCTTACATTCCTACAAATGTCATTTCTATTACTGATGGACAAATCTTCCTTCAAGCCGACTTATTCAACGCTGGTCAAAGACCGGCTATAGATAGTGGTCTTTCCGTCTCCCGTGTTGGTGGTGACGCCCAGTTTAAAGCCACAAAACAAGTCGCAAGAGCGTTAAAAATCGAATTAGCGAGCTATCTTGAAATGAAATCATTCTCTCAATTCGGTAGTGACCTTGATGCTTCAACATTATCCATTCTTAACCATGGTGAAGCCCTCATGGCGATGCTCAAACAAAAACAATACAACGTCTATCAATTAGATAAACAAGTCTTTGACTTATTCGTCGCTAAAAACGGTTTCTTAGATAATCTTGATAAGAACAACGTTCGTAAGATCTTAGATAAAGCCTATGACGAATTTAAAGCCACGAACGGTAAAGTCTTAGACAACATCAACAAGAACAAACAAATCTCTGATAAGGATGAAGAAGTCCTCTTAAAAGAGTTAAAAGAATTTTTTGAAAATTTGAATCGATAATTTATGGCCCAAGAAGTAACCAGAATTAAGAAAAGAATTAAGTCAGTTACTGGCTCTTATAAAATCACTTCTGCGATGAAGCTTGTCTCAACCGTCAAGCTTAAGAAGTGGAGAAATAAGATGCTAGCGACTAAGGATTACGCTTTGCGTATTGATGAAATCGCAAAGATGGTCTTTTCTAGTGTCGAAGAAAGTAACAATCCTTACTTCACACTGAACTTAAAAGCTAATAAGAATCTTTATATCGTCTTATCTTCTTCTCTTGGTTTATGTGGTGCTTATAACAATAACATCTTCCGTCTCGCTGATTCTCACATTCAAGAGAATGATGAAGCGATTATTTTGGGTAAGAAAGCCATCTCCCATTATAAAGACGGTAAGTTTACCAAGATTGAAAATTTCAAAGAATATTCTTCGATTCGTGATGAAACAGTCATTAAGAGTATTGTTAACTTCATCAGCAAAGAGTACCTAAAAGGTACCTATAAAGAAATTCATTTAATTTATACCGCTTATAAGAACTCACTCGTCTTCCATCCGTGTGACTATGTCATTCTTCCACTTAAGGGTGAAAAGAAGAAAGTGGCGTATCCACCAATTATGGAACCAAATCAAGAGACATTACTCAACACTCTTGTGCCGCTCTATTTAAAAAATAGTGTCTACGCTAAGTTCTTAGAAAGTGAAGTTTGTGAGCAAGCAGCCAGAAGTAATGCAATGGAAAACGCGACAAAGAATGCAGAAGAACTTCTTGAAAACTTACAAATCGAATTCAACAAAGCGCGTCAAGGCGCAATCACGCAAGAAATCACCGAGATTGTCGGTGCTAGTAATATGTAGGAGGCAAACTTATGGAAAAGAAAGTCTTAGGAACAATTAAACAAGTTGTCGGACCAATCGTTGACGTCCAATTTAAAGATCAACATCTTCCAGAATTATTAACCGCTTTAATCATTCCTTTAGAGGGTGATAAGACTTTAACTGTGGAAGTGATGCAACACATTGGAGATGATGCAGTCCGCTGCGTCTCCATGGGTCCAACCGAAGGTTTAGTCAGAGGTATGGAAGTGATTTCCACTGAAGCTCCTATTTCTGTGCCAGTCGGTAAAGAAACCTTAGGTAGAATGTTCAACGTATTAGGTGAACCAATCGATGGTAAAGATCCAGTTAAAGACGCCAAAAGAATGTCCATCCATAGACAACCTCCAAAGTTTAAAGACCAATCCGTCAAAACTGAAATCTTTGAAACCGGAATTAAAGTTATCGACTTATTATGCCCTTATGTAAAAGGTGGTAAAATCGGTTTATTCGGTGGCGCTGGTGTTGGTAAAACCGTTTTAATTCAAGAATTAATGAATAACATTGCTAACGAAAAAGGTGGTATCTCCGTTTTCGCTGGTGTTGGTGAAAGAAGTAGAGAAGGTAATGACCTCTACTATGAAATGATTAAAACCGGTGTTATTGACAAGACTGCTTTAGTCTTCGGTCAAATGAATGAACCACCAGGTGCCCGTATGAGAGTCGCTCTTAGTGGTTTAACTATGGCGGAATATTTCCGTGACCAAGAACATAGCGATGTCCTTTTATTCATCGATAACATCTTTAGATTTACCCAAGCTGGTAGTGAAGTATCCGCCCTTTTAGGTAGAATGCCTTCCGCTGTTGGTTATCAACCAACCTTAGCGACAGAAATGGGCCAATTACAAGAAAGAATTACTTCTACAAGCAGTGGTTCTATTACATCCGTGCAAGCTATTTACGTCCCAGCGGATGACTTAACTGACCCTGCTCCAGCCACAACATTCTCACACTTAGATGCAAAGACCGTTCTTGATAGAGGTACCGCTGCTTTAGGTATCTATCCAGCGGTTGATCCATTAAATAGTTCTTCTACCGCGTTAGAACCAGCGGTTGTTGGTCAAGAACACTATGATGTGGCACGTGGAGTTATTGAAACACTCGAAAGATATAAAGAATTAAGCGATATCATCGCTATCTTAGGTATGGATGAATTAAGCGATGAAGATAAGAAGATTGTCGCTAGAGCAAGAAAGATTAGAAACTTCCTTTCTCAACCATTCCATGTCGCGGCTAGATTCTCTGGCTTAGAAGGTGTCTTCGTGAAAAGAGAAGATACAGTCCGTAGCTTCAAAGCTATCTTAGATGGTGAAGCGGATGACCTTCCAGAAATCGCCTTCTTATATGTGGGCACAATTGAAGAAGCCCGTAAAAAAGCGGAGTCCTATAAACAATGAGCACCTTCCTTTTAGAAATCTATACCCCATACGGCAAGTTCTTTGATAGATATGTCGATGAAATTGTCGTCGCCACTGAAGAGTATGTTTTAGGTATTTTACCTAACCATGCTCCTTTAATCGCGAAGGTCAGAGTTTCTAAATTAACAATTATCCAAAATGGTGATAGAAAGTGCTATGCTGTCGGTGAAGGCTTAGTCAATGTTAGTAAAGATGGTGTCGTCTTACTTTTAGAATCCATTGAAAGTAAAGATGATATCGATATTAATCGTGCTAAGGACGCTAAAAGAAGAGCAGAAGAGCGTTTAGCAGCCTTGGTGAATATTGACGTTGAAAGAGCCCAAAGAGCGCTTACAAGGGCTAATAACCGTATAAGCGTTTATGAAAACGATGATTAGGAGGAACTACTATGCATTCATGGCATGATGTAAAAATCTCTAGAGTAACCCCAACTGACTTTTTAGCAGTCATTGAAATATCTAAGGGTAGTAAAAATAAATACGAACTTGATAAAGAAACAGGTCACCTTATCTTAGACCGTGTTCTTTTCACTAGCACTCACTATCCACAAAACTATGGTTTTATTCCACGTACATTCGCGGATGACTATGATCCACTTGATGTCTTAGTCCTTTGTAGTGAACCAATTATCCCAATGTCACTCGTAGAGTGTACTCCAATTGGTGTCCTTATTATGACTGATAATGGTCTTAATGATGAAAAGATAATCGCTGTTGCGAAAAACGATCCATTCTATAACGGCTATAACGATATCAGTGAAATCCCAGGCCACATCATGGAAGAAATCAAACACTTCTTCATGGTCTATAAATCTCTCGAAGGAAAGAACACTTCTGTTGAAGTCTTCAAGGATAGAAAAGAAGCGGAAGCGATCATTCAACGTAGCTTAGAGAAATATCATCACGATATCGAACCACGTATCACCGCAGAAAGAAAAGCGCGAGGCTATTAATGCTTCATATCGTCTTATATCGTCCAGAAAAACCACAAAATACTGGTAACATTATGCGTACATGTGTCGCTATTCACGCCACATTGCACATCATTGGACCATTAACTTTTTCTATTGATTCCAAAGACCTCAAAAGAGTGGGTATGGACTATATTGATGATTTAAAGATGCATTATTATCCAGACTATGAATCTTTTGTTAAAGAAAATCCTAACGCGGATATCTATTATGTCACTAGATATGCTAGAACAGTTTATTCAACATATGATTTAAGCAATCCTTCTAGAAACATCTACTTAATGTTTGGAAGAGAATCAACTGGCATTCCTCATGATATCTTAAAAAGTCATGAAGATAGACTTATGCGTATTCCAATGGTCCCTGAAGCTAGAAGCTTAAACTTATCTAACTGTGTCGCTTTAGTGGCCTATGAAGTCCTTAGACAACAAAAGTTCCCTGACTTAGCGACAGAGGAAGCAATTAAAGGTCCAGATTTCTTATTCAAAGATTAATAGTCTTGTTTATTGTTTAATAAAGAAATAGTTTCTTCCCTTACTTTATTCAAAGTAATAGTGGAATAACTTAGTAAATTGGCTTCGCCTAAAGCGTGGCCTTTTTTAACGTTCTTCATATTGGTAATCATGATGTCACCAGCGCTCTTATTAGATAGAATCAAGCAAAGCTCCGCAGCAACGAGTTTAACGTCATTGCTTGGATTCGGATGATGAATAATGACATGGGCTCCATGATAGTCTTTAATATGCAAATACCAATCATCTTTATTGGCAATCTTAAATGTTAATTCATTATTACTAGAGGCATTCTTTCCGAAGGAAATCTTTACATTATCATAGATGATATATGAGCATCTAATTGGTAAAAGCTTCTTCTTTAAATGCTGCTTTGGTAGAAGCTCTTGAGATAATGAGAATAGTTCCTCATCATCCATATATTGAGAGCTTACTAAAAGATAGGAGAGATAGTCTTCCTCTTCTTTAGCTTTATTAAGTTCGAGTTCCGCCATCTCGATAGTGCGTTTACTCTTCTTATATTTCTTAAACATTGCATTCGCGTTTTCCACGATACTCTTAGAGGCATCTAATTGGATGTTGTTTTCTTTTAGATATTCATCCAAGAGTTCTTTATCAGATTGGAACGCTAATAAGTAGTTACCGTGATCTGCGTCTTTAAGATGTTCTTTTGCTGATTCTATTTCTTGCCTTAAAACAACGCTCTTTTTACTGAGCGATTTAATACGACTTTTAATATAACGATAAAGTGGTGTGAACTTTTCTTTCTTGTGCACTTGTAAAGCGTTTTCATAATAGTTCACAGCCTGATTCTTTATTTCTTCTAAAGAAGGAACTTCATCTTCATCTTTTAAAACACCCTTATTAGGATATTCATAAGTTAAGCCGTTTAAGATTGGTCTAGCGTTTGTGACACTCGCGTAGTGCAAAGCGTGGATGATCTTACCTTTTTCATTCACAAATAAGAGATTTGCTCTTTGAGGAATGCACTCTAAATATAAGTGAGTCACGACTTTTTCATAGTAGTCATTAGCCTTTTGAATGACGAACTCAACTATACGATCATCACTGTTAAGGTTCACATCCACAATATAAGCATCCTTTAAGAATTTTCTTAAAGATTCATTTAAATTACCCATGATTGTGGGCTCAGCTTTTTTAACGTTAATCAACGCTAAAAATGGGTGTTGATGATTAAGAGAAATGAGTAACTTTTCATCTTTAATCATCGATAGTGTGCATAAAAAATCATGAGAATTAATCACAGTAATATTGTTGATACGACAGCCTATGATTTTCTTTCTTAATTCATCGATAACTTTCTTAAAAGAAGAGTAAGAATAATAGTTCATATCGTTATCTTAACAAAAAAGTTGAGTATAGTTAAGAAAATAGGGTAAGAGGTGTTGCCTTATTTAACAATTTCCTATAAAATATGTAGGCTATGAAAAAAGGGTTATTGATTATTCTTAGTGGTCCATCAGGTGTCGGCAAAGGCACTGTCAGAAAATACATCATGAATCGTGATTTATTCCCGATGGTATTTTCCGTGTCAATGACCACCAGAGAACCACGCGCCACTGAGACCAATGGTGTGGAATACTACTTTGTTAGTAAAGAAGAGTTCCAAAGAAATATTGATAACGATAACTTCCTTGAATGGGCGGAGTTCGTTGGTAACCGTTATGGCACTCCAAAGAGCATTGTTGAAGAGCTTCGTAATCAAGGTAAAAATGTTTTGCTTGAAATTGAAATCAATGGTGCGGAACAAGTGCTTTCGAAGGTTAAAGATGATAGAGTTGTTTCCTTCTATTTGAAACCGCCATCAATGAAACAATTAGAAGCACGTATCAGAAAGAGAAAATCTGAACCTGAAGACGTCATTAAAAAACGTTTAGCGAAAGCGGAAGCCGAAATGGAAAAAGCTAAGAATTATGATTTCGTTGTGATGAACGATCGTATTAATCGCGCTGGTGATGAAATTATAAAAATCCTTAAGGAATTTGATAGAGACTAAAGAGACGGTAGAACATGCAAATAGTGGAAGTTCTTATTGAATATGCCAAGAGTTCATTAAACCGTCCTTTTTCTTACTGCTATAAAGGTAATAAAAAGCTCGTTAAAGGTATTCGAGTTCTTTTAGAATTTAATCACAGAGATATCATTGGTTATATAATAAACGTTACAGAAACTAATCTATCTTTAGAACAATATGAAGAAGAAAAAGGTTTTTCAATCAGTGAAATAAAAGACGTCATTGATGATGTGCCTTTACTTAATGAAGAACTCCTTTCTTTATTAGATAAAGTATCTTCTTATTATCTAGTTCCTAAAATCAGTGTTCTTCAATCAATGTTACCTCCTAGTTTATCTCCAAGGAAGTCATCATTAAAGGCGCCTAAGATAGCCTATGACCAATATCTAGAAGTCATTGATGAAAATGAAGATGAACTCACAAATAAACAAATCGAACTATTAAGATTTATCAAACTTGAAGGTCGTGTTTTAAAGCGCGATATTAAGCAAGTTAGTATTGTTGATAAGCTTTTAGAAAAGAACAAAATTCAAATCATAAAACAAGAAAAACGCAGGTTAAAAGTGCCTGACTATAAATATCAAGAACCACCAAAGCTCAGTGAAGACCAAAACAAGGTCATTGATGAGTTCAATAACTCTAACGATAAAGTCTATCTCTTAGAAGGTGTTACTGGTTCTGGTAAAACTGAGGTCTATCTAAACTTATCTGAACAAGTTTTAAAAGCGGGTAAGTCTGTTTTAATGCTCGTTCCTGAAATCTCATTAACCCCAATGATGGTGGAATACTTCCTCCATCGTTTCTCTAATAACGTCGCTATTCTTCATAGTGAACTTACTCCTGCGGAGAAATACGATGAATATCGTAAAATCGCTAAAGGAGACTGCAAGATTGTTGTTGGTGTTAGAAGTGCGATATTCGCTCCTCTTAAGAATATTGGCTTAATCATCCTTGATGAAGAACATACTGAATCTTATAAACAAGATAACTTACCGTTTTATCACGCTAGAGAAGTCGCGATTATGCGTGGTAACTATAACAACGCTAAAGTGTTGCTCGCCAGTGCGACTCCATCCTTAGAAAGTAGGGCAAGAGGACAAAAAGGCGTATACCATATGCTTTATTTACCAAAGCGTATCAATAATCAAAAACTTCCAACCACTAAAATTGTTAATATGCTCGATTACCATAACATTGATCGAGATTCCTATATCTTCTCTCATGCCTTAAGAGATGAATTACATAAGACACTCGCTAAAGGAGAACAAGCTATCTTACTTATTAATAGAAGAGGCTTTTCAACACACGTGACATGTCGTAATTGTGGTCATGTCTTTAAGTGTCCGACCTGTGGAATTGCACTAACCTACCACAAGAAAGATAATATGCTTAAATGTCATCACTGTGACTATGTTGAACCATTGCCGGAAACATGCCCAGAATGCGGCTCTAAATACCTAATTAAAACAGGCTTTGGTACAGAAAAAATCCAAGAAGAAGTGGAACGTCTATTCCCAAGCGCTAGAACACTGAGACTAGATAGTGATTCCGCAAAGAATAAGAGTAAAATCCCAGAAGTAATAGAGGCTTTTAGAAAGAAAGAAGCTGATGTCTTAATCGGTACACAAATGATTGCTAAAGGCCATGATTTCCCAGATGTCACGCTTGTAGGTATAGTTTTAGCGGATATTGGTTTATCCATGCCTTCTTATCGTAGTAACGAAAGAGCCTTCCAACTTATTACTCAAGCTATCGGTAGATCAGGAAGAAAAGAAAAGCCAGGTATGGCCATTATTCAAACATATTTACCGAGCCATTATGCGATTACATTTGCGGCCAGACAAGACTATGAACTTTTCTATCGTAAAGAGATGGAAATGCGTAAACTACAATTTTATCCTCCATATGCCTATCTTGCGAGTGTGACAATACGTGGTAAAAATGAAGAAACAGTTATCGAAAATACCATTAGAATAGTTGACTTCCTTAACGATGAATTTTTAGATGATGGCCAAATCTTAGGCCCATCCACTCCATACATACCATTCGATATGGGTCTACATGTTAGAGCCATTCTTATCAAGTTCAAAAATCCTCAAAAAGCACACGATATCCTTGTTAAAATGCAGGAATTATTTGCCTATAACAGTGCTTACGAACTCTTGGTTAATATAGACCCATACAATTTTTAGTATAAAAAATGTAGTTAATATATTATACTTATTGCGAGGTATTTTATATGATTACTATTACCATTTACGGTTTAGATCAATTTGTAGTCGGTCGTTTATCTCGTGAAATGACACCAAATTTGGCGAAACTTTACGAATTAAGCGAAGACGAAATTTTATTCGTGGCCCCAGAAAACATGGTCTTCCATAACGGAGTGGAACAAACTTCCTGGAATATCATCATTCATGTCCACGCACCAAAGAAAGTCGCTGTCTTGCAAGACCAAGTAGCGCATTTAATTTTAGAAAGTATCGGCGATGTCGCGATTAATAAAATTCTTGAATTTTACTATTATTCGCAAGATGATCGCTACAGCAAATTTAACGACAATTATCCACGCTTTATCGCGAGTGATAATTTAGTCGACGTTGCTAATGAGGACTATGAAGATATGGAAGAAGGCGAAGGTGAAGACGAAATCTTTACCGGTGATATCTTCCGTGATTTCAACAAGGACTAAACGTCAATAGGAGAAGTCATTATGACTCCACAAGTTTTAGCTAGGGATATCCTAAACAGAATCATTAACGAAAACACACCGTTTTCTCTTGCCTTAAAGCAAGCTTTTAAAAAGAATGAAGTTTCTAAGGAGGATAAAGCGAATATATCCGCGATGGTCGGATGTGTACTTCGCCATTATCTAGTTCTTTCTAACGTCATTAGTAAACAGTATCCCGAATTAGAAAGTCTTGGTGCTATTGCCTTAATGATTGCTTTTAGCAATGCTTTATTCATTAAGAAACTCGACCAAGAAGAATGCAACAAAGAAGCCCAACAATATCTTAAAGACGATGATGTTAAGGCTAAAGACTTCATTGAACCATTCCTCGAAGAGAAGAAACTCGTTCCAGAAAACATTGAAGTCGGTTCGTTCGAATTCCTTTCTTACCGCTATAACACTCCTACTGACATCATTAAGATGTGGAACAAACAGTTTGGTCACATCTCCTGTGGCAAGGTTTTAAAAGCAAACAGTAAACCTGCTCCAGTCGTAGTCAGAATTGATAACAAGAAAATTGAAGACGAAGACTTCTTTAACAAATATCCTGAATTCGAAAGAATTGAAGGCGTTAATGGTGTGGCCTTATTTAAAGGCGAAGGCAAATTCAAAAATAGCGAAGTTAATGAAAAAGAACTCGCTGTTCCATACGCTTTAGCGTTCAAAGAAATGCTCGATGAAGGCGATATCGATATGTTAAGAGGTCTAGCCATCTATTCTGAATATCCAAACGATTTACTCATTGATTTAGTTTCTAGAAAAGAAGCAATTACCGGAGTGGAATTCATTGCCGGTAATTTAAGTGCCGCGACAAGCACTAAAAACTTCATTCAAAAGAATCAAATCAAAGGCATCAACGTCTATGAAGTTAGCGCTAGTGCAATTATCACATGCTTATCTAAACCTGTGCATACATTCGTCGTTATGCCTGATAGTAGTAGACTCAATCTCTTGCAACTTTTACCAGATTACTTCATCCGTTTCAATTTTGAAAAACTCGATGAATTAATCGCTAATCAAAAGCTTGCTTTATCTGAAGCAGCCGCCCAAGTTGAAGAAGATGGTTATCTCCTCTACTTAGTGGACACTCTTTCAAAGAAAGAAACAATCAATATTATCAATGAATTCCTCGCTAATAATGAAAACTTCACTTTAGTGAGAGATAAGATTTATTTCCCATATAAGAAATATGGTGGATCTTACTATTTTGCAGCATTAAAAAAGGCCAAAAAGAATGATTAATCTTTACGGATTAGAAATGAATAAACTCATCAAGCTGATGGAGGAGGAAGGGCAAAAGCCTTACCGCGCCACGCAACTTTACTCATGGATTTATGAAAAGAAAGCCGAATCCTTTGATGAGATGAGTGATATTTCTAAATCATTCCGTGAAGTCTTAAAAGAAAAGTACTGCTTAGACTTACCAACTGTTTATACAAAGCAAGTGAGTAAAGATGGTACCATCAAACTCCTAGTGGAACTCAAAGACGGCTATAAAGTCGAATGCGTTTTAATGCGTTACTCATATGGCTGCGCAGTATGCGTATCTAGCCAGGTGGGCTGTAATATGGGCTGTTCTTTCTGCTCCAGTGGTATTCTTGGTAAACAAAGAAACTTAGCCCCAGAAGAAATGATGGGACAAATCCTTCTTATCAATAAGCTTCTAAAAGAAGAAAACAAAGGTCAACATGTCACCCATGTCGTTGTCATGGGAACAGGTGAGCCTTTTGATAACTATGATAACGTTTTAGATTTCATCAGAATCTTAAACCATCCAAAAGGTTTAGCGATTGGTGCTAGACACATTACCATCTCCACATGTGGTATCGTTGAAAACATCTATCGATACGCTGATGAACACTTACAAACTAATTTAGCCATCTCCTTACACGCACCTAATGATGAGCTAAGAAGTAAACTGATGAAAATTAACCGTGCCTATCCTTTGGATAAAGTCATGGAAGCGGTGCGTTATTATGAAAAAGAAACTAAGCGTAGAGTGACTTATGAATATCTTCTTTTAGAAGGTATTAATGACACTAAAGAGCACGCTCAACAGTTAATTAAATTAATTAAAGGAACCATGGGTTACGTTAATCTCATCCCATATAATGAGACAAACAAATTCCCAGAATTCCATCGTTCAAGCGGTAACCGTGTTCACGCTTTCTTAGACTATTTAATGAAAGGTGGAGTAACCGCCACAATTAGAAAAGAATTTGGTAGTGATATTGACGCAGCATGCGGTCAATTAAGAGCCAAAGTCGAAGAGGAGAACAGAGATGAATAGTCGATATCTATCTGGTCGCTTCTCATATAAAACTGACATTGGAAGAATCCGCTTGAGTAATGAGGACCAAGCGGCCGCCATGATCAATGCTTCGGGTAATGTTTTACTCGTTGTTTGTGATGGTATGGGTGGCCAAAATAAAGGGGACTTAGCCTCATCTTTAGCGATTAATACAATTACGACATCATTTAAAAGCCGTAAGGGCTTCCTCAACCGTTATTTTGCGAAACTCTGGGTTGGTCAAATTATTCGTGAGGCGAATAAATCAATCTATGAACAATCACAAAGTAATAAGTCTTATCAAGGGATGGGTACCACAATTACATTGTTGCTCATCATCAAAGATACAGCAATTTTAGGACACGTCGGTGATTCTCGTTGCTACTTCTTAAGAAATAGACGTGAATTCACTCAAATGTCGGAAGACCAAACATATGTTGGCTACTTATTGAGAACCGGACAAATCAATCAAGAAGAAGCTTTAACCCATCCAAAAAGA
>JBGUMU010000113.1:0-7575 GCA_045116995.1 Bacilli bacterium | reverse complement strand
AGCTGTCTGGAGCAAGTGACGGGAATCGAACCCGCATATTAACCTTGGCAAGGTTACGTTCTACCACTGAACTACACCTGCATTTGGGATTTCCAAATCGCGCTTAATCATTATAAGTAAAACAAAAATATCTTGCAACAACATTTATTAAAAATTTTTAAGAGGCAGAAAACATGATTACAAACAAGCAATTAGCAGACCTAATTTTCCCAGATATTACTGAGACAATTGAAGATTTAGAAAAAAGATATCCACCAAGAGATTTACCTGAAGGTGCACAAGTCACCAGATTTGCGCCATCCCCAACAGGTTTCTTACACACTGGTTCTTTATTCACTTCTTTAGTGTGTCGTAAAGTCGCTAGCCAATCTAAAGGCGTCTTCTACGTTAGACTAGAAGATACAGATACCAAAAGAGAAATCGCCGGTAGTGGTGAACAACTCTTAGAACAATTACATACCTTTGGTATTGATCCAGATGAAGGCTATTTAGGTGACCATGAAGAAGGTAACTATGGCCCATACGTGCAATCTAAACGTGCGCGTATTTACTGTATCGTTATTAAACATTTATTAGAGGAAGGCAAAGCCTATCCATGTTTCTGCACCGCTCAAGACTTAGAAGAACTTCGTAACGAACAAGAAGCTAAGAAATTAAATCCTGGCTATTATGGAGAATTCGCTAAATGTAGAAATCTTTCTAATGAAGAAAAATATGAAAAGATTAAAAACGGTGAACATTTCGTCATCCGTTTCAGAAGCGAAGGCAATCACGAAAATAAGATTAAAGTCTCCGATTTAGTCAGAGGTGAATTCGAAATCGCTGAAAACGATCAAGATATCGTTATTTATAAGAGTGATGGTTTACCAACATATCACTTCGCTCACGCAGTCGATGATCACTTCATGAGAACAACCACCGTTATCCGTGGTGAAGAATGGGTTGCATCCTTACCAATTCACGTTCAACTCTTTGGAGCGTTAGGCTGGAAAGCCCCTAAATACGCCCACTTACCAGTTATCATGAAAGTTGATGAAGAAACAGGCAATAAACGTAAACTTTCTAAAAGAAAAGACCGTGAAGCGGCTTGTTCCTACTTCATTGAAGATGGCTATTTACCACAATCTCTCATCATGTATTTAATGACTATTGCGAACTCTAACTTTGAAGAATGGATTTTGGCTAATAAGTTTGAAGGTATGGATAATTTCCAATTCTCCTTTAAGAAAATGTCTTTAGAAGGTGCCTTATTTGATATGGGCAAATTAAACTTCTTCGCTCGTGAATTATTAGTCAAATACAACAAAGACCAATTCACCGACCTAGCGTATGAATACGCTAAGAAGTTCAACCCAGAACTTCAAAAGGCTATCGAATATGATAGAGATTTATTCGCTAATATCATGAACATCGATAGAGAAAAAGCCAACCCAAGAAAAGACTATGAAAAGTTCGGTAATATCTTAGATATCATTGGCTTCTTCTATCAAGATAGATATAACGAAGTTCTTAAAGAACCATTACCATTCAACGAAAAGTTCTCCAAGGAAGATTTAATTGAAGCATTAGAAGCAATTAAAGCCAACCTTAAAACCAATACCGATGAACAAGCTTGGTTCAATGATTTAAAAGAAATCGGTACAGCTTTGAACTACGCTGCTAATAACAAAGATTACAAAGCTAATCCAGAAGCTTATAAAGGCAACATTGGCGACTTAGCGGAAATCCTTCGTATCACCTTAACCGGTAGAAAGAACGCTCCTAACTTATGCGTTGTGATGTATCTCTTAGGATTAGAAGAAACACACAGACGTATCGACGCGGTTATTTCTTTACTTAAATAAAAACACGGGAGTATAATTACTCCTGCTGGTCCTATGGAGAAGTGGCTTAACTCATCGCCCTCTCAAGGCGACATTCACGGGTTCGAATCCCGTTGGGATCACCAATCTTGATTAAATGGACTGATACAACGTATCGGTCCTTTTTCTTTCTTACTATTGTCTGGATGTTTTTATAATCTAGCGAGTGATATATAATAAATATATAGATATTTAAAATTGTTAAAGGGAGACAATTATGAAATATAAAAGATTTTTTCCTATTCTAGCATTGCTTTCTGCTTTTGTTATGAGTGGCTGTGGTGCAACTCAGCCATCATCTTCCGCCGAACCATCTAGAGATAGTTCTCCTTCTACATCAGAACCATCCACAAGTTCTAGTGAAGAAAAGACATCAAGCAGTAGCAGTAGTACTTCTACCTCTTCAGATAGATCATCTTCTAGCAGTAGTTCATCTTCTCAACAAAGCTCTTCAAGCAGTTCATCTAGTTCATCTTCAATACCTGCTAAAGAATACTTTAAAAAAGATATTGAAGTGCAATTAGATCCAGGTATTAAAGATGCTCCAGAAGGTGAAACACTAACACCTTATAACTTATCATTCAGATTCGATGATGAGTATTTCTTAAGTGACCCAAAAGTTTATAACAAAGACTTATCAATGTTATCTTTTGGCGCATCTATTGCGACTAGTGATAAAGCAGGTGGAAACGCATTCCTAAATGCCGCTGAATTTAAAGACATTTCGGCCCATGATTATGACGTCACTCCAACTAAAGATACAATGGGTTATTTCATGGCTCATAAGACCATTGATGAGTACGAATTAGTGACTGTTTCATTCCGTGGTTTTAACTACGCGATGGAATGGGCTAATAACTTCCAAATCGGTAAAACTGGCGACCATGAAGGCTTTGCCGCAAGAGGTGCTGAAGCCTATGCAGCGTTCAAGACATACTTAAATACATACGCCAATGGCAAGTCATTGAAAGTTTGGATTAATGGCTATTCAAGAGCAGGTGCTTTATCCAATGTTTTAGCAAGTTTAATCTTAAGAAATAATGAGCTCCCAATCACTCAAGACAATATGTTTGTTTATACTTTCGAAGCCCCGGCTTCCCTTGATGAGCCAAATGCCTTACCATATGCAAATGTCCATAATATCAACAACCAAGCAGACCTAATCACCTTTATTCCACCAGCGGAATATAGTCTCTATAGATGTGGTGTGGATTATTCAATTTATGATTCAAATGTTTCCACGATTATGAAGGCTTTTGATCCAGATGTAAGCATCCCAGAATTCCAAGAAAACGATGACCTTGGTGAAATGGTTACTACTGATTTCGAGTTACGTGATTTCTTCTTAAAATCTATTTTTGAAAGAGAAATAGAAGAAGGCGAAAGTACAGAAACCTACGCTAATACTAGAGAACAATATGTCGATAATTATCAAACAGGATTAAGCAATGCAATTGGCTATTTATTCTCACTAAAAGCCGAGACACGTGCTGCGATGTTGGCTGATTTACAAGCTGACTTAATGATCGCTTTTGGTGTTATTGCTGATGACACTGGTGCAGCCGCTGCGGACTTCATAAAAATCTATTTGGATAGAGACGGTGTTGTTTATGATCCTGAATCATTACAAGCGGACTGTGCTACATTAATTGTCGGTGTTCAAAACTTATTCCCAATGCTTCTTGGCTCATTCATTATGGGTGATGTGACTAAAGGTAACTTAACTAGATTACTTGATATGCATTATCCAGAAACGACATATGTGCTCCTTAAGTACACTCACGAAAAGCCAATAGACGTAATCAAATAATTAATCATGAAAAGTCTGCAATTCGGAAGAAAAACAAACAAAAAAATGCCGTTTTGCAGGCTTTTTAATATTTTCTTATTGTATGCCTAGCGTGTGCGCTATATAGTAAAAGTGAACTGACAGGTAAGGAGAAAGCCTATGTACAGAACAGAAAAAGAAACCTCAAAGGGTTTGAAAATCCTTTTAGTTATATCATTTGTTTTCCTCGCCGCTTTTATTTTAGGATTCGTCCTATTTGGTATTAACGTTAATAAAACTGGTGATGCAGATTTAAAAGATTTTGCTGGTGTTTTTTCTTATCACTTCGGCAACATGAAGGATTTATTTACCTTCAATATTAATAATGCCTCTAACATTTTCTATGTTGCTTTAACTGGTTTAGTTTATGGTCTTATTGCCTTAGTGGTTATTTTCTTTATTGTCGGCATCGTTGTAGCCGTAAAGAAGAAAAGAGCTATTGTTACTTTCGGTATTGTTTTAGTAGTTCTTGCCTTAATGATTTATATGCTCTTTGCCACTGGTTTACCTAAATATTGGGACATTTTGAACAAGCGCAATCCATTTGATACACATAAAGATTTAATACTTCCAACATACATTATCATCATCGCTGGTGCTTTATTTGCGTTACTCTCATATATCACTTATTTCGCATGTATTATTGAGGCCTTTAAGAATCCAGCAGTTGAATCAAGAAGCAGCGCCAAAAAGGGCGAAGAAAGAGTGATGTTTGAACCTATCGTTACTGAAGATGCTCCAACAGAAGAAAAAGCTTCCGCTCCTATCTTAGAAGAACCAGAACCAGAAGAACAAATTGAAGAAGAGGAAGAAGATTCCATCTCCAAAAAAGATCTTGCTGAACTTATTAGAAGTATTGTTAGAGACGAGATGTCTCGTAATGCTTCACAAAACAATCCTTATTCAGGTCCATTAGTGGTGCAATATTTTGGTACAGTACCAACTCAACAAGTAGAGCAACAAGTTAAAAAAGAAGAACCTGTTCCTGAAAAAGAGCCTGAACCAGAGCCACAGCCAGAACCAGAAGTAGTTCCAGAAGAGGAACCAATTCCTGAACCAGCTCCTCAAGAAGAAGTAGTCGAAGAAGAACCAGTTGTGGAAGAAGTTCAACCTGAACCTGCTCCTGAAGAACCAATCGAAAAGAAACCAATCATCCGTATTCCATTCCAAGCTAGAATGATTAACGCTGATGATGAAATGAAGAGAAACTATAATGAACTCAAAAATGAGATTCTCTCATATGGTGTTAATTCTAGAGTGTCTAATTCCGGTGATGCCTTCCGTTTACATAGAAAGACATATGTGAAATTAACAATCGCTGGTTTAAGCCTAAAACTCTATTTCGCTTTAAACCCAGAAGACTATAAAGATTCACCAATTCCAGTTCAAGATGCTGGCCATAAAGGTATCTATGCTGAAATCCCATTAGTGTTCAAAGTTAAATCCGGTTTATCAATGAGAAGATGTAAAGAACTTATTCAAACCGTGATGGAAAAAGATGGCTTAGAACAAGGTCCAATCGGTGAAACAGATTGGGTGGAAAAACTTAAAGAACAGCCAGTGGATGAAAGTCCTGAAGAAGAATAAAAAACATAAATATAAGGTATGCTTGCATACCTTTTTATTTATTATTTGAATGTAGGGCAAAAAATTGATATATTTTTATACTGCAGCCAGCAAAGAAAGGAAGTGGGCACATTAATGGATGAACCTCTGTCGTGGGTAATCATTAGTATTTGTGTATTAGCACATTTTTTCTTTTCTGCTGGTGAAACCGCACTCGCATGTGCAAACCGCTTCAAGATGCAAGTCGAAGCGGATGAAGGTAAAAGATCTGCCAAATTAGTGCTCAAAGTTCAAGAAAAATATGACCGAGCATTAATCACGGTTTTAATAGGAAGTAACATTGCCGCTATCGCTGCTTCAGTTATCTGTACAGCGCTTTTTACTCGTACACTCACTAATTACACAAGCGATTTAATCGCCTTCTTAGCGTCCGTTATTATTTCCTTACTCATCTATATCTTTGGTGACGCCCTTCCAAAAACCATCGCTAGAAGTATTCCAGATACCATATCTAAGATATTTGTTTTCCCAGTCTTTGGCTTAATGATGTTACTTTATCCAGTGACATTGTTATTTGAATTAATGACCAAGGGTATTGAAAGATTATTTAAAGTGAAAGAAGAAGTCGACTTTGATGAAGATGACTTTGAAAATGTCGTTGAGAAAGTCTCTGATGAAGGTGTTTTAGAAGAAGAACAAAGCGATATTATTCAATCCGCTTTAGAGTTCGCAGACACTAATGTCAAAGAAGTCTTAACTCCAAGAAATAAAATCTTTGCCCTCAATATTAGAGAATTAGATAAAGAAAAACTTCATAAGATTATTATCAACACTAACTATTCTAGAATTCCTATCTATGATGGGAATTTAGACAACATGATTGGTGTTCTTCATATTAAGACATATTTAAGTGCTTATTTAAGAAACCCAAACATTTCTATTAAGAGCAAACTTCAAAAGCCATATTTCGTTTCATCAAACATTATGATTGATGATCTTTTCAATGGCTTTAAGAAGCATCATACACATATCGCTATCGTTAGAGATAAAAACAAGAAAGTCATCGGCATGGTTACCATGGACGATGTCTTAGAAGAACTTGTTAGTGATATCTCTGAACCAAACAGCATGAAAGGAAATAGATAACATGGCGTGGTACTACTGGTTAATCGTTGTTATCTGTGCATTGTTCTCAATGTTCTTTTCCGCTGCCGACATGGTGTATGGTATGGTCGATAAAGATCGTTTAAATAGAGAAAAAGGCAAGAAAGAAAAACGCGCTAAAATAGCTCTTAAGATTGCTGATGACTATGAATTATCAATCTCCGCTATTTTACTTGGCAACAACATTGTTAATGTTGCAGCGGCTTCTATTGTTACCTTAATTGCTATTGCTTTATCAAACGGTAATCAAGAATTAGCGGAAACCATTGGTACAATCATCCTAACTGTTTTTATCATTATTTTCTGTGAATTCATCCCTAAGGCTTTTGCTAAGAGATTTAACTATTCATTATCATTATTGTTTGCCTATCCAGTGACATTCTTTAAATATCTCTTCTTTATTATCGTTTGGCCAATTGCTAAACTCTTCAAGTTGTTTGGTAGACTCTTTGCTAAAAAGAGCAAAGAAGAAGATAAAATCGATGAAGATGTCTTAACTGAAATGGCAGACTCTTTAGAGGAAGAAGGCATCTTAGAAGAAAACGAAGCCGAATTATTAAGAAGTGCGATTGACTTAAATGATATCGAAGCTTTCGAAATCATGACCCCAAGAGTGGATGTTTTCGCTATTGAAAAAGGTGACGATATCAACGAGCTTATCAAAGATAAAGACTTCTTTAATTATTCTCGTGTTCCTGTCTATGATGAAACAATCGATAACATTATTGGAATTCTTCCAATTAAAGCTTTAGCTAAGAAGATTCTCGCTGGTGATAAAGATATCGATATCTTATCCCTCTGTTATAAACCTTTAATCGTTCCTAGAAACCATCAAATTCTTGATGTGTTAAAAGAGTTTAAAGAAAAGAAAGTTCACGTTGCAGTCGTTATTGATGAATATGGTGGTACCGAAGGTATTATCACTATGGAAGATATCTTAGAAGAAATCGTCGGTGACATCTTTGATGAATTTGATGAAATCGAAGAAGAATATGTCGATAAAGGCAATGGTACCTATATCGTTGATGGCACGATGAATATCGATGACTTCTTTGAATTAATTGGTTATGAAGAAGAAGTGGAAACTGACTACACAACAGTGGGTGGTTTCTGCCAAGACATCTTAGATAGATTCGCTAAAAAGGGTGATGAATT
>JBGUMU010000112.1:0-17549 GCA_045116995.1 Bacilli bacterium | reverse complement strand
GATTATTGATTACCTCTTGGATAATAGTAGCTATAAAAGTAATAAAATGCTCTTTTCATAATTTTACTTGGCTATAAGTTTAGCACTCTCAAATAATATCGCAACAAAAAATTTAATCTTTGTTAATTCATAAGACAAATTCGGATTATTGTAAAAAAACTATAGATATGCGCGCAAATAAAAATGGGGAACCGTAATAAGCGGTTTCCCATTTAAATTTAAGTTAATGAATTATGCTAATGCAACATCAGTGATGAATGTGACAGCGGCGATAGCTGGCATGATGAAGTTGTTGCTTCCATCACTAACGGAAGTAGCAAATTCTAATGTGTTTTCACCTTTGATGAGGTTGGTGTTTTTAAGCACCAATTGTTGCAATGAACCATCGCTAGGAAGGTCAAAGTCAACAGTGGTAACAGGTAAACCATTAATCTTAATAGTGATGAAGTCGATAAGGTTATCGATTGGGACATTCTTGACTTCGCCTAATGCTAGATAAACATCAACATCAGACATACCGTTAGAGGCGGTATTAATTGTATAAGTCATAGAACCACCACTCTTGAAACCTGTGGCCACTTGCCAAGAAGTGGTACCAAGTGTGGCTAAAACTGGTTCACCTTTATCGAGATCGATTTCAGCATCTTGAACAGTAAAGAGATATTTATTGGCATATGATGATTTAGTTGATGTAACGCTCTTAGCGGCATCATCGTAAACGACATATTCATTATCTCTAAAGACTTGTTCAGGAAGTTGAGCGGTATTAGCGAGAAGTACTTTCTTATTCGCTTCATAGTCATCACTGTATTTGGAATATTGAGCACCGCTAACAGCAAATACTGTTCCAGCGACAATAACAGTAATTGCGCCAAGGATGATGGCACTAGAAGCGACGATGTGTTTCTTCATCCAATCAAAGAACTTAGGCATTCTCAATTTCCCCCTTTCTCTTAGAAGTAGCAGCTTTTACGATGGTTAGACCAGCGGCTAAAGTAGCCACGATAAGTCCACCATAAACTGCGACATCAAGAGTGATGACTGCTGGTTTCCACCATAAGTATGGTTCTTTTGGTGGGATTGAAACGATCATTTCAGATGGGTCAGCAGCGGCATTATATGTCTCGTTTCTCCACATAGCGTGGCAATATGCATAAGCGATTTCGTGCATTGCTTCACGTAAACGATATTGCACACGAACTGGAGTATTGCTTGCGGTACCGATTGAGTTAGCAACAGTATTACCACCACCAAGGTTAAGGTTACCACCATGACGGAATGAGAAACCAATATCCATATTGGTCTTGTTTTCAGTCATATCGGTGATGATTTGTCCACGGAATCCCCATTCTCTACGGAGAACGCCTTGGACAAGGGCTTCGTTACCACCAGTCCAGATACCACCGATACGGTTGAAGGAAGTCATGATGCCGACTGTACCACCATTCTTGACTGCTTCTTCGAAGGAACGGAGATAGAGTTCACGGAATGTTTGTTCAGTCATCCAAGCCATATTTGCCATACGGTTGAAGTCTTGGTCGTTAGCAACAAAGTGTTTAACGAATGTCATACGGCCATAAATACTGATACCTTTAATGATTTCAGAAACATAACGGCCAGAAAGGATTGGGTCTTCGGATTGATAACCACAGTTTCTACCACCATAAGTGGAACGGTGTAAGTTACAGTTTGGTGAGAAGATGCCATCAGCGCCAGAAGCGTTCATGTCATTACCCATTGATTTACCTAATTTATATGTAAGGGCTCTGTTCCAAGCTTGGCAACCCATTGTTGGGCCAGGATAAGCTGGGCAGTTAATTTCATCGTTTTGGCCTAAACCGCCACCAATCATAGCTGCACCTTCTTCAAATTTGAAGGCGTTAGAGTTACTAGAAGAACGTAAACCGATTTCAGTCATACCACGTCCAGCATAATTGGAGTTTTCTGTAACGATTGTCTTGGAGTTATTGAAGTCAAGTTGATCAAGGACATCATCCCATTCAGGAGCGTCATAGTTTTCACCACAGATCATACCGATGTCAGTAAGTTTACCATCTTCCATAAGTTTAAGATTGCCACCATTATTCCATGTTGGAGCTGTGGATGGAATTGGGTTACCCCAGTAGTCTTCAGTCGCATTATCCCAAGCATCGGACATAGCTTTACTATAACTATAGTTAGCAACAGGATTTGGATCTGAAGCACGTTCCATGAGTTTATCAGTCCATGGTTTATTTGGTTCACAATCAGTTAAGAGTTCTGGGAAATTGTTACGGTGAACGAATTCGATACCTTGGTCGACGGAAGAACCATCAATTGGCATACCTTCATAAGCAGTAGCACCAGTGAAACGGTTTTCAACTCTTTCGCCAGTGACTTCGTCGTAATCAATCATGACATCATTAGCGACTCTATAGACCATTGGAGACATACCCTCTTTAACGTGGTGAGAGTCTGTCATAAAGTTGAGTTCATAGTCACCTTTTTCTAATTCATAACCAGTGTGACCATTATTGTTTGCATCATAATCATCGTATGATTTGAAATCTTTAGTATCGACTTCAATATCGATAATGCATGATTCTTCTGGTTCGAGTAATTTAGTCTTTTCATAACCGACTAATTTACGGAATGATTTTTCAATTCCACCTTTGGTGTATGGAGCGGTAAGGTAAATTTGAACAACGTCTTTACCTTTATAATTACCAGTATTGGTGACTTCAACTTGTAAAGTAAGTTTTTCATCAGCGCTGATTTGAGCTCTGCTTAATTTATTAGCATTGACAAATCTCCAGCTGAAGTCAGTGTAGGACATACCATAACCGAATGGATATTGAACAACGTTATCATAACCATTGTATGGTTCACGATCCCAGAAGCCTTCAGCATCAGCGGTTTCAAACCAACGATAGCCCATATAAATACCTTCTGTATATTCGGTATAGCAGGCGTATTGATAGAATGCGGAACCACCAGAACCTCTACCGGCTTTAGAGAAGAAGTCGGAAGATTTACCACCTTCATAGTGGCGGGTGTGTTTCGCACAGGAACGATAATATGTAATGTTATATTCTGGGAGATATGGTGTTGTATCAGTCATATGACCAGAAGGTGTGACATCACCAAAGGCGACATCTGGAATAGCAAGGGCACCTTGACCACCAGTAACGCCGACATTGAGGACGGCATCAATACCGTTTGGTATATCTTCGTTAATTTCTTTAACGAAATTGAGTGTCATGTTGTTTGTGCTGTTTTCAACAACGATAACGTTTTTGAAGTCTGCAGCAATTTTACGAAGAGCGAATTCTTCTTCGCTTGAGATTTCTAGATAGTCACGATCCATATCCTGAACAGTATTTCCGCTCTTATGAGTCGAATTATTTGAGGATAATTTGTTTTGATAGTGAGGGCAGTCACTGTTCTCACCAGCGTGACGAGAAATAACGAAGAACGCTGTATCACTATAAGATTTTGCAGCTTCGTAGAGTTCTTGATACTTTGTATCAACTTCTAAAGAAGGTTCGCGGATGACAAAGTATGTGTCAAGCGCTGTAAAGATAGTATTGGCATCACCTTCTGCTTTATGCCAATCAAGGTAATAGGCTGGAATGTCTTGATTAACTTCAATGCCTCTTTTTTCAAGAGCACTGTTAAGATCATAAGACTTGTGGCCTTTTGTGCCGACCATTTCAGAACCTGAAGATTGGATATACCAGTCAACAGAACCATGGCCGAAAACATTGACTTTTTGGACATCGTTTTTGCTGAGTGGAAGAGTTCCATTATTCTCTAACATAACAATGCCTTCGCCTTCGACTTCGACGGCGAGTTCGTCACCCATACCAGACACTGAACGAGTCATAGCGCTCTTGTCTACAGGAACTGGTGTTGTAAGGTAGGTGGTCATGGTTGAAGAACCATCACCAAATGCCCATGCATTACCAATCCCAAGGGCAACACCAACGGCGATAATGGCAGGCAAAGAAGCAATTGCAACAATTACTTTGCCCGTCAAAAAACGAGATTTTCCCATGTGGATTTCCTTTCTTTTCTCTATGTATGTTTTGATATACCAAACTTGGTTTATCAATTTTGACATTTATATTCTACAAAGCAAGCATACATAAAAAAAGTTTTTTTTATTAATGTTCAACTTCTTGCAATCGTCTTAAACGACTCTTCAGTTTTATTATGTTCTCATATACACAAGAAAAAACCACTCTTGCTAAATAAAAAGCCAGAGCTTAATCTGGCTTATATTTACTTGATTGCTTCTACTATTCTGATATAGCGGCGTAAAGCGTATTCACCATCATGGCTTTCGCCCGCTAGCATTCGGGAGTTATCCCCTAAAGCGGTTATTCTTACCGCACCTGCTTTAGCTAATAAGGAAACGATATCTTCTTTATCTTTAATGTTTTTATTAATAGAAACGGTTTGTAAGAGATTTTTATTTGGTTTTAAGACATTCACTATGTCTTCTTTCTTAAGTGCTTTAATCCAGATGTTTTGGAATAAATACGATAATTCTAATTTGTTATCCTCTTTAACAACGATAGAAACACCACTATCCCTATAGATATTATTTAAGTTACCTTCTAGTTCGTCGTTATATAACATAAGTGAATTCTTAGCCTTCATAGTTAAAGGCAAGGTATTCATTGATTTACTAATTTTAGCGAATATTGGTAATACTCTCTTAGCGAGTTTATGTAATTCTTCCATATTATCAGTGTTCATATAGATACCTTGAGAAGAAGAACAGAATAGTTGGTTAGATAAGCAAATTGATGTACATAGTGCCGCAATTTCTTCATCAGTGACATTATTATCAATATAACTAAATGAGATTTTATGGCCCCAAGAAATGATTGAGGAATGGATATCTACAAATGATCTAGCGGCTCTTTGTGCTTCATCTCCACCCCAGACAATCGTCGCGTCCGCTAGATTGGATAATTGTTTAATCGTTTCCACTTCTGTACTAGGGACATCAAAGACGTAAATATAGTCTTTTAATACTGGGGCTTCTTTAATTAGTTCTTTTAATAAAAGAATAGATAATCCATTATCACCAGTAGGAAGCTTTAAGATGTTGATATTACCCACGAGAAGACCTTCCACGACACTATAGGCTGGTAAAAGATCAACATTACCCGCGGCAATATGGAACAAGATACCTAAAGGTTCATAATAACGGTTATTATTTTCATCTAAAGAAAGTACACCATTTTTTAAGTCACCTAATTCAATATCAATCTTCTTTAATAAACCTTCTTTAGAAAAGACTTTTGCATATCTTTCTAAAGATGAATATGGCATATTAAGGGCTTTTAATAATGGTAAAGCAATATCATCAAACTCATGGTTAATGACTCTTTGATAAAGCTTATCGCAAGCGTCTATCACAGTCATGTATGAAAGTGTTTCCTTATTTTGCAAAGTTAAATACATATCTTCTTTTAAAGAAGAGATTAATTCAGTTTGTTTCTCATTAGGATATATTTCACCTTTATATAAAATCATGATTTATCTCCTTTTAAGAGTTCTTCCGCCCCCGCTGCGCAGGTCTTAATATCTTCAATACCACTTCTACCTAGTATTTCTAAATACATGGATTTTTCTCCACATGGACAAGTCTCTTCATGTAAGATGCCTAAATCATCAGTCATGATAGATAAAATAGGTGTACCTACACTCATTGGAGTTAATAGATTAATTAAGCCCACTTGTCCAGCTTTAACAGGTTTTAATGTTTCCACATCACGGATAATGATTCTCGCATAGTTAGGAATATGGAAATGATGGTTACGGCAGTCCGTATAGAGAATTGGATGTTCAACCGCACCAAAGAACTCAAAGATATGTTTATCATCAATACCTAGTACTTCATATGCTAAATCATAGAAGACTTGTTTATCGACTTTTTCTTTATAGAAAGATTTCCATCCACCACCTAAGGAGATAATTGATCCTTTAGGTAGTTTTAGTCTTATTCCTTTAGCCTTCATTTGTTCTAATAGGAAATATGTATAAGCAGGGAAACCTAATGTTCTAATTGGTGTTTTTCCTTTGGAATATTTAATGAATTTCTGTTCTAGATTGTCTAAATCAACTTTATAACCATCTTTAGTCCATCTAATCGCGTAGTCCTTACTTAAAGATGGTGAAAGGAAGGTGAATCCATGCGCGGTCTTTGCGATGGCTTTATCGTTACCTTTATGGGGTTCGTAACCGAAGATGATATATCTATGTGGTCTAATAGACCATAAATGATGATAGGAAAACACTCTTCTCACCATCCCCCATCCTCTTAATAAATCAGTGAATGTTAGCCCGATAAGAGAGACATTTTTACCAGATGTACCACTGGAGGTGGCTTTTACCCAGTAACGATTATTTTTTAATGATAAAAGATTATGGTGTTTGAAATATAAAGTAGGGATAGGAGGAATCTTTTCTAAATCATCGTATGAATGGATATCTTCTGGAGAAAAGTTCATCCTATCAAGGAGGTCTTTATAATCCTTATTATGTTTATAATGAAATAAACAATTTTCTTTCATCGCAAGATAAAACAAATTGTCATCTAGACTATATATTTTCTTTTTCCTAGTTCTAAACAAGGAAGACATTTTACTCATAAGAAAAGAATACTCTATATAAAATAAAAAGTCATCATTCGATGACTATTCTATTCTCATTGGTGGAGCCGAGGAGAATTGAACTCCTGTCCCAAGAAGGCTCTTCAATAACGTCTACAGTTTAGACGATATTATGATTTAACACGCTTTCGTATATCGACTCACTAGGACGTGCGAGATAAACGGAATTTCGGCGCTAGTAACTTATCGACTCTAGACACCTATCCTTTTGGTATGACACCCTACCCAAGCGTGAAAGGATAAAACCTTGGGGGATGCTCTGCCCGGCGCCTTGCGTCGGACCCTATGTCGGGAGCTAAATTAAGCTAAGCAGAGTTGTTGAGCTCTAGGAGCTCTCATATAACTGTTGTCAGTTATTTTTGTTTTGATGATAACGTCATCACTCGACTGCAGTTAGAGCCTAACCATTCCTGGTCGAAACCAATACGACCCCATGGACCTATATTATTACAAACAAAAAGGATGCTGTCAAACGACAACACCCTGTTTTGTAAATTTGAATAATCGGAACTATTCCTCTTCTTCTGGTGGAAGCTCGGAAACATTCACATCAACACTGGCTTCAAATGTTTGACCGTCAGCGTTTTTCCATTGAATGGAGATGGTTTGTTTGCCGGTTTCTGTGAAGTTAACAGAAATGTCAGAAATGCCTCTGTTCTTGTTGTTATCAACGTAGTTGATTGTAACAGTACCGTTTGTGGCACTCCATTGGACGTCTGTTTGAATGAAGATTGAAGAATAATCGAGGTTTGATAAGACACGGGATGGAACCCATGCACTGATATCAGCATCTTCACCTTTGTAAGCTTCAAGTTCTTCGCCTTGGTTATCAATGAAGATAGCGACTTCTGGATAGTATTCGTAACCATTCATAATGATACTACGACCATTACTACCTTGGCCCCAAACTTTACCCATATCGAGGAACATGTAAGCTTCTTTGGAGTAGAAACCATCTTTATCATTAGCGATGATGGATTCGAAGTTAGCGGTATTAGTGACCATATTTAAGCAGTCTCTAACATCTACGCCTTCTTCGTTTTTACCAGTCTTTTCTAATGAAGAGTTGTACCAATAACCTCTAACGTTATCTTTACCGGATGTACCACCGAAGATACCATCATCCCAAAGATAGAGATAGCAGTATGTTGGTGAGTAGTCACCTTGATAACCTTCAGAGTAAGCACCTTCGAAGTAATAGACTAAGTTGTGTCCGTCTCTATTTTTGGTGAGTGGGACACTAGTCATTTCGGAGTTGTTCCAGTCTGCAGTAGTATATTCTTCTTTTTGTTTAATGACGACTGTTGTTGGATCGTATGTGTAGTTAGCGTCATTAGCAGCTTTTCTGATTTCTTCTGTGATTGGGTTCCATTCATCACCTGTCGCAACGTTCATCTTTTTCTTTAAGTCTAAAGAAATGAGTGTACTTGTTAAGACAGCGGCTAAAACGACAACACCAGCCACGGAAGCTTTAACGATGCCTGTAACATTGCCTTTAGCAATCTTCATGTCTTCGTTAACTTCTTCTTCGTTTTTGTATAAGCCCATGAACGCGACTGTAATAGCAGCAGCGACAATGAGGACTAAGAGCATCATGTATAAAACATTGAGGCCGAGGTTACCACCTTGATAGTGAACGTTATTGATTTCGTCCGCGATTAGAGGTGGGATTAAAACGATTTCTTTGAATAACGCTAAGGCGTACATCACCATTGCCGCAATATGGATAAATCTATATTGAGGAACGACGAGGACGACCGCTTCAACAATCACGCCAGCAATTAAGAAGATGGCGATTGTTTGAGGAACTAAAGCTGCAGCGTTATTAGCCATAGCACCTTTATATGTTGCTAAGAAGATAAATGCTGTAATTAATGCAACGAGAGCGGTACCGGCAGCGATGAAATAGCCAACACCTAATTTTTTCATAAAGTTTTGCATGTTCATTACCTCCTTTACTCTGCAGCTTCCACAGATTTAGCCGCTTTTTTCTTGGACATGATTTCTGTGAAGACATACATGCCGAAGAGAGCAACTGTTACTGTGCCAGCACTAATTGTGATAACGTCAACGGTGACTTTCCACCATGGAGCAGCACCAACATTTTCTGGAGCGACGCCACCCATCCAAGATCTACTGATAGCGTATAAAACGTATTTATTTGCGCGTTGTAAATCTTGTAATAAGTCGCCGTCGTTATTTGACTTAATCCAGTCTTTTAATTGACCACCACGTTTACCGTCTAAACAGAATAAGTCTGTACCGGCATGTAACATGGCTGGACCATTACTATAGTTACTTGTATTGTTACCTGTTAAGGCGTCGTCAATGATTAAGCCTTTGTACTTCCATTCACCTCTCATGACGTTTTTCATTAAAGGTTCGTGACAGGCGGCGTATCTAACACCGATTCTGTTATAGGATGTCATGATACCTAAGCCATTACCTTTTGTTAAAGCGCCTTCGAATGGACGTAAATAGATTTCTCTAATTGCTTGTTCGTTACAGAATGTTGCAACACCTTGTCTGCCAGATTCTTGGTTATTTAAGAAGCAGTGCTTAATGTTCATGATTAAGCCTTTCTTTCTAGCAGCACTAACGATGTTAGCGGCAACGTTATAGTTCATAACGCCGTCTTCAGACATATATTCAGAAGCACGGGAACCATATGGAGTTCTATTGATGTTGGCACCTGGAGCGTTGACACAAGCAACACCACAGAATAATGCGTCTTCACCATAGAATTGACCAAATCTGGATTGCATTTCTGGGTCGAATGTACCAGTGTAAACTGGACCAGTTGGGAAACCAGTAGCCCATAATTTCTTACCATATTGGTATCTACTTAATAAGCCTTCTGGACCTTCGGCAACGGAGTTACCTTTCTTTTCAATCTTCTTGACGTCTAAGATACCACGGTTATCGGAGACAGAGATGATTAAGTCATCTAAGCTCATTTGTCTAATGAATGCGTCCCAAACTTCCTCACCGGTCATACCTGGGAATTTAGCTTTGGATTCTTCATCAGTGATTTCGCCTTCTAATGGAATCTTGGCCATGTCGTTAAATGTAATCTTAACTTCATCACCATTAGCGTTTTTATATGGAGCGTTGTATAAAACACCATTTTGTGTTGGATCGCTTTCGTCATAAACGGTCTTGATGTCGGCTTTCTTGTAATAGTTGGACATATCACGATCAGCGTTTGGAGCTGGGTTAGATGTTGTAGCGGTTGGCCATGTACCTTCCCAGTCTTGTCTGTCTAAATATGTAATTCTACTTGTGCCTGTTGCGAAATGGTTGTAATCAGCATCATCAAATTGGTTTGTGACGTGGACTGATTCATCGTAATGGGAAACAGAATACTTTGTTGGTTCTTCGTTGAAATGCAATTTATCAACTGCATTCGCTTTGCCAGAATATTCATTACCAAGGTGGTCGAATAAGTTTGTACCTGGGTTCTTAACGGAGATGATGTTATTTAATGCTTCGTGAGCACCATTACCAACAGCGAAGTAGTAGTCACCTTCTTGTAAGAAGTATGTTTTCTTTTCGACGAAATCATAGGTTGCCAAGAAATATCTATCGAATTTGATTGTCTTTTCAACTTCTCTACCGGCTGGAACATCAACTTTGTCATAAGCCATTAAAGCAATGGATGGTTTACCAATACCATCGGCAGCGTGGTCTTTATCGAATTGGGTATATGGTTGTTGGACATATAATTGGATAGAGGCCTTGCCGTTCATTGAACCAGTATTCTTAACAACGACTTTAGCTTCAACTGTATCATCGGATTCGTTGTACTTAAGGTCAGTAATCTTTTGATCAAATTGAGTATAGGATAAGCCATAACCGAATGGGTA
Organism: Bacilli bacterium; assembly: GCA_045116995.1. Taxonomy (GTDB): domain Bacteria; phylum Bacillota_I; class Bacilli_A; order RFN20; family CAG-826; genus RUG14515. The sequence goes on along the minus strand of JBGUMU010000112.1, from coordinate 7,015 downwards.
ACCCATTTCTTCAGCGTAATCCCAGCTAGAAGCACTGTTATAGACACCAGCTGTGCCTGTCGCATTACCTTGATTTAAGACTTGGTCTTCATATCTGGTTTCATAGTATTTATAACCGACGTAAACGCCTTCTTTATAAACGACTACGGAACTGTTACCAAAGTTTTGATAAGCAGCAGATGAACTTGAGTTAGCAGCGAATGTGTCTGGTAAGTGACCAGATGGGTTCACCACTTCCATGATTGTGGAACCATCAGCATTTAAGGATGGAACCATCTTTTGTTGAACTTCATCATATGTAACGTGTGGTTTTTCACCAGCTAAGATGTGAGCGATACCGCCTGCACCGTAATAGCCTGGAACACCAACATAGAGTAAAGCGTCAACGCCATATTCTTCTTTATCAACCCAGTCCATGGACATTGGTAATGGAGAGTTAACAAGGACGATGACTTTCTTGAATGTGCCACTGTCTTTATATTCCTTTACCATTTGTAACAATTTCTTCTCATCGTCTTTGAGATCTAATTGTTTGGCTTGTGGGTCTGAGTTTTCAGTACCAATACGGACGAATGTAATGATGGCTGCATCACCGTAATCAGCGAATGTGCTCTTTAATTCGTCAGTGTTAATTTCACTGAAGTTTTCAACATTCGTATTTGGTGAAGTCATATTACTTTGACTTAATTTCTTGTAGGCTTTGTAAACTTGTTTGTTAATTTTGAAACCATTGTTTTCAAAAGCCTTGTCTAATGTAACGACTAAGTTTGGGTTTGGAGCAGCACCACCTGCACCAGAACGCATGAATAAGTTCTTACTACCTTTACCGAGGAGAGTAACTCTTCTTTCGGTCTTTTCTAATGGAAGAGCTGGTTTACCATTAACAAGTTCGTTCTTTAATAAAGCGGAACCTTGTTCGACTGCTTCTTCACAGAATTGATATGAATCAGCAATCATGTGATACCATCCCTTATTAGAAAGAGATCCGTTCTCATCCTTGTAAGCAGAACCTTCAACTTCGGAACTGTCAATGTTACCGATTTTTTGTGTGGATAAGCCTAAAACGTCATTGATAAGACCTGCATAGTCTCCAGCTAGTTGACGACCAGCTAAAAGAACTGAAGTGACAAGAATACCAACGGTGGATAGACCTAACCATAATTTTGGTTTTGCCATAAGCATTTCCTTTCTTGCGCATAATTATCGCGCGTATAAAAATAAGCAAAAATATTCTAACGAACTATTTTGTACTTTTTTCCTCTTTTATTAAACTTTATTTCACATACGTACGCGTATGACTTTCTTGCGGTCATACCGTATACATATATGTGGTGACATTTATGAAATAAATAAAAAACATCGACATTTTATATCGATGTTCTTATCTTATTTGCCTGTTTATTCAGCGTGTGTTTTTTGATATTCTTCAAGCGCGGCGATGGATTCGGAAAGAGAATAAATTGTTTCAAATTCTCTAGTGATTTGACTGATTTCTTTTTGCTCCATGCCAAGTCTCTTACGATATTCTTTTGGGGTGTATCCGAAGTGTTTTATGAACATTCTGTTCATATATTTTGGATCAGAGAAACCTGATTCATAAGAGATTTCTAATAAAGTTTTTTCTTTATTAGGCATTAAACGGATACATTGTTCCATTCTCTTGATATTCACATAATTTTGGAAAGTGACACCGAATAAGGATGTGAATAAATGAGAGAAGTGAGTTGGAGATAAATTCTCTTGTTCAGCGAGATCTTGTAGACGAATTTGTGTTTCAAAGTTCGCATCAATATAAGAGATGATACGTTCCACGCGTAAGTTCTTTTGTTTTAAGTTTGTCTTTTGGGCTTCAGAGATGATTTCATGTGGTACTTCCTTATAGCAGGACACCATTACTTTCGCGATATTACTTAAAACATTTAATTGATATAAAGGTTCTTCTAAGAAGTATAACTTCGCAGATTGAACGAGTAAGTTAATCATTGAATTAGCTTCAGCGTCGCTTAAATAGTCTCTTAAGTTACAAGAGTTAAAGACAGTTGTTCTAATCTGTGGGAAATACTCTCTTAAACAGTGATTAGAGATTTGGACGAATAAAAATAATGGGACATCCCCTGTATCTTCAACATCTAAACTATACAAAGGATCGCTCATGTAGGAGTGAACTTCACCAGAGTTAATTAAGAAGATATCTCCGGCTTTTAAAGAGTAAGATTTATTCTTGATCTTAGCGATTCCACTACCTTTGAGAACGATGAAGATTTCAAACTCATTATGGATATGTTCTTTTCTAAATTGAATGCGGTTAACTAAAAACTTTACGTGTTTTAGTTTTTCATAGCGAATAAGCTCGACATCTAATTGTTTCATAACCAATTATTATCTCCAATCTAGGCGGCTTTTTAAATCCGGCTACATATTATCATTTAGCAAGTTTGACTACAATACAATTCTGCTATTTATTAGCCATTTCTTTGCGCATCTTTAAAAATACACATAGTGTATAAAAAAGGGAGATATTTGCGATTTCAGTTTCATGGTTTCACTCTCAAAGTGATAGACGTAAAAGTATTCGCAATTTTCTCCCTATTTTTGTGATAAATATTCAACTTTTTGCAAAGAAAAAGCGATGTCCATTATTGAACACCGCTATTTTTGTTTGCTTTTAATTAGGCGGCTCTTGTATAACCTGGAACGAATTTTTCTCTAATTGTTTCAAGTGTATCTTCAGAGATGTCGAAGTCATTATGGAGGTGGTTATATGTCTTTTCAGCCCATGTTTCACCTTCTAAAGCTTCTGTTTTGGTGTTCCATTTGGCGATTTCACTATCATTACCGTTTGGTAAGACCGCTCTTTCACCAGCGAATCTTGTCATAACATAGTCTCTAGCGCAATCTTCTTTGCTAACACCTAATAAACCTAATAAGAACCAAGAGACGATACCTGTACGGTCAGCACCGTGTGTGCAGTGTAAGGCGATTGGTTTTTCATCAGCTTCGGCGATGGCTTCAAAGATTTTCTTATATGTTTGAGCAATACCTGTGTTGGAACCTTGTTTACCTTCCCAACGATAGCTTTCTGTACCGGAAGCAACGTGGGCATCCATGATTTCGATTTGCCAATCATCGGAAGAAGCTGGGGAAGCTGCTGGAGGTCTATCTCTCATATCGATATCTAATTTGATACCTAATTCTTTCATAGCAGCTTTGCCATCAGCGGTGATGCTGTTGAATTGAGCGCATCTATAGTACATACCTTGTTTGGTAACACCATTTGGCACTAAGGTTGTTTTCCAACCACCAGAATCACGGAAGTTAATGACACCATCAACGTGTAAGTAACGTGGAGCGACATCATTGACTTTGAATTTGTAAATCTTAGCAGCGGCTAAGGCTTCTTCGCTAACAGCGGCTCTGTAGTAGTATTCTGTACCGATTTCAGAGTTGTAGAAGTTGTAAGCTTTTGTATCAGCTTCTACTAATTTAGCATTTTCGAATTCAACGTTCTTAGCGATTTGGACGAAGTATTTTTCAGCTTCTTCGACTTCTTCGAACTTTAATTCAATAGGATTTGGTTGGGATTGGTCGTTGTGATAGGAACTATCTTCAGCATTGACCTTTGGAACATATGTTTTAATACTTTCCCAATCTTCATCTTCTAAGTATTGCTTCATTAAATCTGTGTGAATTTCTTTAACACCGAGATCTTCAACTTCAGGACCTTTGGATGATGTTGGTTGATTGTTATTATTACATCCAGTAGCCACTAAAGAACCGAGCAATAAAAATAATAATGCTTGTTTTTTCATGTATATATAATCCTCTCTTTGCTCTAATATTCTCACATTCTTAACAATAATAAAATAGGATTATTATATTTTTTGTGCTTGTTTATCATGTGATAGCAATAAAAAACCAGGCATAGCCTGGCCTTTAAGATTATATTGTTAAGCGAGATTAGGCACCCGCTGGTCTAGTATAACCTGGAACAAATTTTTCCCTGATTGTTTCAAGAGTATCAGCAGAAATACCAAAGTCATCTTTGAGATGCTTATATGTCTTATCAGCGAATGTGCTACCTTCTAAAGCTTCAGTCTTGGAGAACCATTTTTCAATTTCACTATTGCTACCAGTTGGTAAGACCGCTCTTTCACCCGCAAATCTAGTCATGACGTAGTCTCTTCCAATATCATCTTTAGAAACGCCTAATAAACCTAATAAGAAGAAGGACATAATACCTGTTCTATCTGCACCATGTGTGCAGTGTAAGGCGATTGGCTTTTGATCAGCTTGAGCTATTTTTTCAAAGATTGTCTTATATGTCGCTTTGATGTTGTGATCGTTTCTATGATCGCCTTCCCAACGGCCGCTTTCTGTACCAGAAGCAACAGAGGCTTTTAGGATTTCTACTGGCCAATCAGTTGTGTTAATTGGAGAAGTAGATGGAACAACACCTGAATCTCTCATATCGATATCTAATTTGATGCCTAATTCTTTAATGACTTTTAAACCATCAGCGGTGATGTTCTTAGTATTACCATTATTGAATTGAGCGCATCTATAGTATAGACCTTGTTTAACAACACCATTAGGCACTAAAGTTGTTTTCCAACCACCAGAATCACGGAAGTTAATGACACCTTCAGCATGAATATAACGTGGAGCAGCATCTTTAACTTTGAATTTATAGACTTTAGCAGCGCTTAAAGCGTTTTCACTAGTGGCTGCTCTATAGTAATATTCTTGGCCTAATTCAGAGTTATAGAAGTTATAAGATTTTGTCGTGGATTCCACTAATTTAGCGTTGGTGAATTGTTGATTCTTAGCGATTTGTACGTAGTACTTACTCGCAGAAGCAACTTCATTAAATGTCAAAGCGATTGGGTTTGGTTGAGATTGGTCATTATGATAACTACTATCTTCAGCGTTGACCTTTGGAACATATGTCTTAATGCTTGTCCAATCTGGGTCCGCTAAATAGCGATTCATTAAATCAGTATGTGTATCTTTTTCACCAAGGTCTTCGACTTCACCACTGCCAGATGTTTGTGAAGATTGTGTTGATTGTGTGGACTGAGTTGATTGGCTAGATTCTGTTGATTGCACAGATGTTTCAGAAGTTTGACTGCTTGTGGCTTCACTACTTGGTTCTGATCTAGACGATTCAGAAGAAGGAGTAGCGGGATTATTACACGCAGTTAAAATTAATGAACTGAGCATCAAAACAAACAATGCTTGTTTTTTCATATTATGCACCTCTTATATGTTTCTATTGTTTCATCTTTTACTCATTTAAGCATAGGACTATTCAACTTTTTTAAGATGTTTATTATGTGAAGGCAAAATAAAACCAGGCACCGAAATGCCTGGTATTTATTTAAGTTTAGTTAAGAATTACTTGCCGAATAAGACATCGTTAACGATGGCTTCGAGCATTTCTTGACGGCCACTGCCTGGAAGTTCAGGAGCACCCATCTTGCAAGCATAATCGGATAATTCTTTTAAGCTTGTCTTGTTGTTTAAGATCTTTTGACCGATTTCTGTTTCACGGAAGGAAGAGTATTTCTTTTCGATGAATTGATCAATACGACCATCTTCGATGATTTCCGCTGCTTTGATTAAGCCTAAAGCGAATGTATCCATACCTAAGATATAGGCTAAGAACATATCTTCCATTGTGTAGGATGGACGACGTGTTTTGGAGTCGAAGTTGAAGCCACCGGTGAGACCACCATTCTTTAAGACTTCATACATACATTGTGTCGCACTGTAGACATCGAATGGGAATTCGTCTGTATCCCAACCTAAGAGCATATCGCCTTGGTTAGCATCGATGGAACCTAACATACCATTGATGGCAGAGATTCTTAAATCGTGTTGGAATGTATGACCCGCTAAAGTAGCGTGGTTAGCTTCGATGTTCATCTTGAAGTCTTTGTCTAAGCCATGGGCTTTTAAGAAGCCAATAGCTGTAGCGGCGTCGAAGTCATATTGGTGTTTCATTGGTTCTTTTGGTTTTGGTTCGATGTAGAAATCGCCTTTGAAACCGATGGAACGGCCATATTCAACAGCCATCTTCATTAAACGAGCAATGTTTTCTTGTTCGAATTTAACATCTGTATTGAGTAATGTTTCGTAACCTTCACGACCACCCCAGAAGACGTAACCTCTACCACCTAATTTAACGGTGATATCTAAGGCTTTCTTAACTTGAGCAGCGGCGAAAGCGAAGACGTCCGCACTGTTTGTGGAACCAGCACCATTGCAGAAACGTGGGTTACTGAACATATTGGCGGTGCCCCATAAACATTTGATATCTGTGCCTTTCATCTTTTCTAAGATGTAGTCACTGATTTCATCTAATTCTTTGTTTGTATCTTTGATATCTGCACATTCTGGAACTAAGTCAACATCATGGAAGCAGAAATATTTGATACCGAGTTTCTTCATGAATTCAAAACCGGCATCGACTTTGGCTTTTGCGTGTTCCATTGTACCGACTTTAGCACCGAAGCTCTTGTCAGCTGGACCGGCACCAAACATATCAACACCTGTAGCGCCTAAGTTGTGCCACCAAGCCATAGCGAATGGGAGGTGTTCTTTCATTGGTTTGCCTAAGATGATTTGGTCTGGGTTGTAGTAATGGAAAGCAAAAGGATTTTTGCTGTCTTTTCCTTCAAATTTAATTTCAGGAATATTTGGGAAAATTTCTTTCATATGTATACCTCTACGATATGATATTGACATATGCACAGCATAAATAAATTGACTTTCTTGCGCTGATAATGGTTATTTTATTATGTGGGAAAAGTAGCCAAATAATATTTTATATTATTTAGCCATTAATAATTATGTGATTAATTATCGACGAGAATTTTTAAATTAAATCATTTTGTGATTTGTTTTGATGGCTTCAAAACGATTTGTATTTACTCTTTCAAACAATATTTGTAAAATAGTTTGACTGCGAGGTTAGCAAAATGAAAGAAAGAACTAAAGAAGTATTAAGAGATGG
>JBGUMU010000111.1:0-2309 GCA_045116995.1 Bacilli bacterium | reverse complement strand
ATTCCGTAATGAAGGTATGGATGCTTCCCATAACCCAGAATTCACCACAATTGAAATCTATCAAGCCTACAGTGACTTAAGAGGTATCGGTGATTTAACTGAAAAATTAATTAGAAATGCCGCTAAAGAAGTCACAGGTTCTGCAATCGTCAAATATGGTGACCGTGAAATTAATTTCAAGGACCCATTCAGATGGATTTCCATGAATGACTTAATCAAAGAAAAATGTGGTATCGATTTCAAAGAAGTCAAAACCTATGAAGAAGCTAAGAAACTCGCAGATGAACGTGACTTACATTTAGACAAGTTCAAAAACACTGTTGGTTACGTTATGAATGAATTCTTTGAAGAGTTCTGCCAAGACGATTTAATTCAACCTACCTTTGTTTATGAATATCCAATCGAAGTTTCTCCATTAACCAAGAAAGAAAAAGATCCAAGATTCGTTCAAAGATTTGAATTATTTGTTAACGGTAAAGAACTCGCTAATGCTTATACCGAACTTAACGATCCATTAGATCAAGAAGAAAGATTCCTTGCCCAATTAGAAGCTAAGAAATTAGGCGATGAAGAAGCCAGTGAAATGGATAAGGACTTCGTTGAAGCCTTAGAATATGGTATGCCTCCAACAGGCGGCGTCGGTATGGGTATTGATAGATTAGTTATGCTATTAACTAACCAAGCTCAAATCCGTGAAGTCATTCTCTTCCCAACAATGAGAGATCGATAATAAATTTTCACAAAAATAAAATTTTATCGGACAAAAACGAAAAAAAGCTCCTATTTAATTTATGAGGGGCTTTTTTAGTGACTTAGCCAAATGGTCTAACTTTATCATTAACAATCGCTTCTCGTTTATCTAGGAAAAAAATGTCGAAAGGAGATGATCCGTGAGACATTTTAAAGGGCATTTGCTTGTTGACCAGGTAGGATATGCAAGAAATAATTCTTGTACTACTGTTGCTTTTATTGATATTGGTTGCATTCAAAAGACTACTTAAAAACAAGTAGTTTCTGAATAAAAAAAGAGGGGGCCTTTCGGCTCTCTCAACAACCAATTATATTTTAGCAACATCCTAACAAAAGTCAACGGGCATCTGCCCGCCTAGGCAACTAGTGTATACACGCGCTTTACAAATTGCAAATTGGCTAGTATAATTGACACGCTACAATGTAGCATTAATCTCTGCTACCAATGTAAATATGGTAGCCATTAGACCAGAGGGAGGTAAATAAAATGCGCAATTATGAAATTATGTACATTTTGAAGGCCGACTTAGACGAAGCCGCTCGCGAAGCTGAAATGGGTAACATCCAAAAGCTCCTCGAAAAAAACGGCGCCAAGGTTAATAGCACAGATACCAAGATGGGTTTACGCGAATTAGCGTACGAAATCAAGGATCAAACCAAAGGTTTCTATGTCATCCTCAAAGTGGAAGCTGATGAGGCTGCACTTTATCAATTCAATCGTAAAGTCAAAATCAATCCAGCCGTGTTACGTCATCTAGTTACAGTTGATCAACAATAAGGAGGACAACTACATGGTTAATCGTGTACTCTTAATGGGTCGCTTAGTTAAGGACCCAGAATTAAGAAAAACCAATTCTGATGTAAGCTTTGCAACATTCACTCTCGCGGTGGATAACCGTATTAGAGAAGCTGATGGCACAAGGGGAACAATCTTTATTGATTGTCGTGTCTTCAGAGAACAAGCTGAAAGCTTAGTTAAAAACACCAGAAAAGGTAGTAAGATCGCGGTCGATGGCAGTCTCAATCAAAGAAATTTTGAACGCAAAGATGGCACTAAAGGTAAATCAATCGAAGTTATCGTCGACAGTGTGACATTCTTAGAACCTAAGAAAGACGCACCAGCCGAAGAACCAAAATTCGATGATGTTCCTGCTCAATCAAGCGGCAACAATTTAGACTTAAATGACTTGCCAGATGACGATCTTCCATTTTAATTAAAAGAAAGGGAAAATTATGGCATTTAGAAAAGTTAGACCACATAAAAAATTTTGTATCTTCTGCAAGAACAAATCTAAATTCATTGACTACAAAGATGTCGAACTCTTAAAGACAATGATTACCCCAAACGGTAAGATTTCTACCAGAAGAGCTACAGGCACATGCGCTAAGCATCAAAGAGAATTAGCCAAAGCTATCAAAAACGCTAGATTCATGGCTCTTCTCCCATACGTTGCTGACTAATTAAAACGCGTTGTAATAATCTAATTTCAATTATTCTCAATAATACAAATATCTTTATTCTCAATAATTAACTTTAGACACATTACACAACAATTAAT
>JBGUMU010000110.1:0-15712 GCA_045116995.1 Bacilli bacterium | reverse complement strand
ATAACAAACCTCCTTTTCAATAGAATAGCAAAGAAAAAAGTGGATGGGTCTTTTTTACCCTTGTCCACTTTTACCCTAGCACTTCACATCAATTCCTATTTATTTATCAAAGATAAATCTATGAATAAGGATTTATTAAATGAATACATCGCCTATAAAGAATTTGATGATCGCATTGAAGGATTAATCAGTCCAGATAAAAAAGATCTCTTTATTAAAAACAAAATTGAACCACAAGAACCAGATTTAGAACAAATTATGGTCTACATTGAAAGGAGTAAGAAAGAAAATGAAAGCTTTGATTTATAAAGAACTCAAATTGGCGATGCATCCCATCTGCTATGTCTTTATTGTTTTATTTCCTTTTATGTTTCTTATTCCTTCTTATCCTTTAGGAATCGGATTCATCTATGTCCTAACTTGTTATCCAATCCTCTTTTTAGGAGCAAATAAAGGCCAACAAAGCAATGATCTTTTATATTCAACTTTGTTGCCTGTCCGCAAAAAAGATATTGTCATGGCTAGAATATTCACGGTGATATTTATGCAAGTCGCTTTTATTTTGATAATGACAGCCCTCTATCCAGTGGCAAGAATTATCAATAATGCGATTGCTCAATCAGCGGAAAATCCAAGCGAATATATGATTCCTGGTTTAGGTTTAGATAGTTATGTCCTTCTAGTAGCGATTGCTCTTGTTGGATACGCTATTGCGGACATCATTTTCTTCCCAATTTATTATAAACATGGTAAATCAATCGTGATGTCGACATTATTTACCATTCTAGGGTTTGTTGTATATATCGGTGTATTTACTATTGGCTTACCATTTATACCAGGTTTGGATTTTTTAAATAATTTGCATCTTGGTATTCAATTTGCCATTTTGGGTGCCGCTATATTAATATCATTTGGACTACATGTTGTGGTGTACAAAGTCTCTTCTAAGCGATTAGAAATGGTGGACTTTTAAATTAAAAAACAACAAAAAGCAGTATCGATGTAAATCGGTACTGTTTTTTTATGATGGCGTCAAAAATAATTATGCTTTTAGATGACAAATAGCCAAAATTGAAAAGTTTACGTTTTGTTTATCTAAAATATATTGATTATTACTTAATAAATAACTATTATTTAATGCTACGAATTCTCATGTTCGTTTTATAAGGAGAATTTAATATGAAAAAACTTCCTATAATTATTTCAATAGTCGCATCATTAACCGTTGGTGTAGGCATTGGCCTCGCCATTGGTTTTGCTAGCTCAAATACAAAGCCTACAACAAGTAGTCAACCTTCTACCAGTAGTGTTACTACTTCAAGCAGCTCTTCCTCAAGCACTTCTAGTAGTAGTTCATCTAGTAGTTCTTCAAGTAGTCTACCTTTTATAGAAAACTACACAGTTTCTTTTAAAAACTATGATGGCACTTTACTAAGTGAATCAGTCGTGGAAAAGGGCGGAACCGCTATATATACTGGCCCAACACCAACAAGAACGGAAACCGCTACATGTACATATACATTTACTGGTTGGAATCAACCTTTAGAAAACATTACAAGTGACTGTGTTCGTGTCGCTCAATATGAAGAGATACTTAAACCAGTGACTAATTATTACAAAGTAACATTCAAAAACTACGATGGAGCTCTGCTCCAAGAAGTTACTGTTGAAGAAGGAAAAACCGCAACATATAGTGGTCAAACTCCAACTAAACCATCAACTCCAACATATTCTTATACTTTTATCGGCTGGGATGGTTCTTTAGAAAACATCACCAGTGACTGCGTGCGTGTTGCGCAGTTTAGTGAAACTCAAACGAAATATACTGTTTCCTTTAAAAACTATGATGGCACTTTGTTATATGAAACATATGTTGAAAGTGGCAAGACCGCGACATATATGGGACCAGTGCCTACAAGAGAGGAAACATCTGAATATACATACACATTTAATGGTTGGGATCATTCTTTAGAGAACATCACAAGCGATTTGATTTGTGTTGCCCAATATACTCAAATTCAAAAACCAATCACAATTTATTACGAAGTAACTTTTAAAAACTATGATGGCGCATTACTACAAGAAGTATCTGTCGAAGAAGGCAAAAACGCCTCTTATAGTGGCCCAACTCCTACAAAGCCAAATACTCCTGAACATACATATACATTCATTGGTTGGGACGAATCATTAGAGAACATCACTAGTGACTGTGTGCGTGTCGCACAATACTCAGAAAGCAATGTCGAATACACTGTTAAATTCTATAGCGAAGACAATCAATTGCTCTATACAGATGTTGTTTATTACCAACAAACCGCTACATATTATGGTCCAACACCTACTAAGGCATCTACATCTGCTTACTATTACACATTTAGTGGTTGGGACAAGGATTTAACTTGTGTTACTAAATCTTTCTCCACGAAGCCTGTTTTTGATGCACATGGTGTCACCAAACAAATAACCTTAAGACCAAATAATGGCCAAGCTGATAGTGTTATGAATGTGACTTATGGTGAAGCTTATGATTTAGGCACGCCAGTCAATACTGGCTTTACCTTCTTAGGATGGTACGCTAACGAAACAACTGTTATTCCTACTTCTGGTATTTGGCAATATGATGCTAGTGCTCTTACTGCTAACTGGGGTACAGGCTATTATGAATTTGTCGAAAAAGACGATGGCACATACGAAGTATCCTTAACTGCAGAAGGCAAAAACGCTAGTGAAATTGTTATTCCTGTTTCATTTAATGGTAAGCCAGTCACTGCTCTTGGAGAAAACTTCTTAAGAGACAATACAAAAATAGAAAAGATTACTATTCCAGCATCAATCAAGCGAATTCCTGATTATGCCTTCTATCAATGTACAAAACTAAGCGAAGTCGTGTTAAACGAGGGATTAGAAGAAATTGGTATGTATGCTTTCGATAGTTGCAAATTAAAGAGAATAATTATTCCTTCTTCATGTACAATAATTGAACAATTTGCATTTGAAAATAATAAAGACCTATACCATGTCTATCTTCCAAGTTCTGTAGAGACGGTTGGATCCTTCGCTTTCTATTCAATAAATTCTTCCGCATATATTTGTATCGAACATTCTTCAGTCCCATCTTGGGGCAGTTATTGGAGCTCTGGCGCAACTGTTTATACAAGTTGTACAAAACTAGTGGAAGGCGAAAATTTTAACTACGCCATTAGAAATTTTAGTGGCAATTATGCCGCAACAGTCTTGAGATTATCAGAGACAACAAGTCAGTTACAAAACTATACTTTCCCAGATGAAATTGAAAATATTAGTGACATTAGAGTGGCGCAATCTTTATTCCGAAATAATGTTTATATTCGTAGTGTCAACCTTTCTAGCGTTACTCGCATCGGCGACTATGCTTTCAGTGGCTGCTCTAACTTAAATAGTGTGACATTCTCAAACACATTAACTGTTATTGGAAGCCATGCATTCGATTCATGCTCTTCTTTAACAAGATTGGAAATCCCTAATGGTGTCACTGAAATTCAAAGCTTTGCCTTTGATTCTTGCACTAACCTTGCATACATCTATATTCCTGCCTCTGCAACAACAATTGGTGCATATGCGTTTTACGATTGCCCAAATTCCACAATCTACACAACCGCACATAGCGCCAGTAGTGGATGGGATAGCTATTGGAAAGGTTCTCAACCAATCTTTTATGATTATGTCTCAATAAATAATACTGATGATTTCAACTACGTTGTTCAATCGTATATGGGAGAATCATATGTCACAATCACTAGCTTGACTAATAGTGGTCTCGCCAAGAAAAATATCGTTATTCCTGATCAAATTGAAAATATTAGTGATATTCGTTTAGCTAGTAATCTATTTAAAGGATTTAGTGACCTTGTTTCTGTTGATGTCGGCGCGGGTGTGAAAAAGATTCCAACTGGCTGCTTCTCTAATTGCTCTAGTTTAGAAACAGTAGTCCTACATGAAGGAGTGACTTCAATTGAACAAGACGCGTTATATAGATGCACTAACTTAACTTCTATTAACATGCCATCTAGCTTAACCAAAATTGGTAGAACAGCATTTGATTACTGTACATCACTTAGAGAAATAGTTATTCCTCTAAACGTTTCAACAATTGAAGCATATGCTTTTGATGACACAGGAAAGTTAGCCATTCTTATCGAAGCTAGTGTTGCTCAACCTGGTTGGAAACAATATTGGTCAGGCTCCAATGCCGCTAATAAACAAATCATTTATGATTATGTTTCAACTGGTGTCAGTGGTGACTTTAGATACGCTAAAACATCAAATGGTGTTACTGATTCAATTTACATCTTAGGATTAGCGGAAGGTTCCACAAATGTCAATTTGGTGGTTCCTGATGAAATAGAAAACATTTCAAACATTAAAATTGCTAATCTTGCTTTTGACGGTAACACACTTATTAAAACCGTGGATTTAGGTTCATCCGTTACTTATATAGGTACATATGCTTTTAGAAATAATTCTTCTTTAAGAGCGGTTATTATTCCACTCAGTTGCACAGTAATAAAATCCTATGCATTCCAATACTGCAGTAATGAATGCGTTCTTAACTGTGAAGCGGATTCTCTTCCTGCGACATGGGAAGGCAATTGGAATATTTCCTCTTGCCAAGTTGTTTGGGGATATATCCGCTAAAGAGACCTACAAACGAAAACAATAGACCCTTATAAGGGTCTTTTGTTATAATAAGGTATAAAAAGGAGGAAATAATTATGTACGAATATAAAGTGGAAATTTTGAAAGTCAGAGAAGCTGAATCTATAATGAATGAACTCGCTAGAGATGGCTGGAGAGTGGTGGAAATCACCCCAAACGTCGCAATGGGCTATGGCTTAGTGGTCACTTTCGAAAGAGAAAAACAATAATAAAAGACAACAAAAAAGTGGGCGAGTAATCGTCCACTTTTCTTTATTCTGAATTAGTCTTTATAGAACTTCATTTCTTCGAAATACTTTTGAATGATTTCGTTGAATCTTCGATATAAGTCATCGTCTTTATCTTTGCCAGCGAAGCCAATGGCTTTATATTCGCCTCTTAAGGCTTTGACTTTTTCGACTTCTTCATCGGTGAATTCGGAGTTAGCAAGTAAGATTCTCGCTCTCTTGATTAATTCTTCTTTTTTAGCCGCTCTTTCTTCGAAGAGTTTTAACATTTCACCGTGACGTTCTTTCTTCTTTTCTTGGAATTCATCCATCACCTTGGTGAATTCTTTCCAAAGGTATTCATCACCTTTACCAGAATAGCCAACTTCTTTCCATTCTTTTCTTAAAGCATCCATTTGAGCGTTAGCTTCTCTAATGTTTTCAACATTATTAACGATTTCTTTTGCTCTTTCGATGATGTTTTCTTTCTTGGCTCTCTTTTCAGCATTAGCTCTATCGAGTTCTTCGAAGTACGCTCTCTTTTTGGCGTAGAATTCATCTTTAACTTGTCTGAATTCGTTCCAGAGTTCATCATCTTGTTCTTTTGAACCCGCTCTACCAGCTTTTCTAAATTCATCACTTAATCTATCGAGTTCACGATTCGCGGCAATGATTTCTTTCTTGTCTAATAACTTTCTAGCCTTTTCAATGATGGCTTTCTTTTCATCATAAGGAGAAACAAGTAACTTTGGTTCTTTCTTAACGAGTTCGTTATAGATAGCGATAACTTTATTTGTTTCTTCTTGATCTAAGTAATTCTCTTCATCGCGGTTAACGATATATTTGAATTCTCTTCTTAAGAGTTGTAAATCTTGACTTCTATTATCTAAATTTTCTTCAGCGAGAAGTTCTTTTGCGAGTGCAATAAATTCTTGTTTAGTCATAATATCCTCCGAGGTAGTCCTTATATATTGTAAATGCGTATGCGAATAAAACAAAAGAAATGATTAAAAAATATTTACAAAAATGCGGATAATGATATAGTTATAGGTTAGTTATGACTAACTAACGATAAAGGAGGACTCAATATGCAAGAATTCATGTATCCATTAATTGGTATCCCACTCATCTTCATTTGTACAACTTTGGGTGCTTTATTTGTCTTCTTTATTCGTAAGAAAGAAATCTCAACAAAGTTAAGTAAAATCTTCACAGGCTTTGCCGCTGGTGTGATGTTTTCCGCTTCATTTTTCTCATTAATTAAACCAGCTTTAGAAAGCGAAGTATCATATATGCCTTCTTGGCTAGTAGTGGTCATTTCGGTGGTCTTAGGCGCTGGATTCTTATGGGGTATTGATAAACTTACACCTCACTTTCACGCTCAAGAAAACAAAGAAGAAGGTTTACCCGTTAAAAGAATGAGCAAAACATCAAAGATGTTCCTTGCGGTTACTATTCATAACATTCCAGAAGGTTTATCTGTTGGTATTGCCTTTGGTGTGGCCTTATCTCAACAAGATAATACCGCTTTATTAATCGGTGCTTTATTACTCGCGATTGGTATCGGTATTCAAAATATTCCAGAAGGCGCAGTGGTGTCCTTGCCAATTAAAAGTGAAACCGGTTCCAGTGGTAAAGCATTCTTATTCGGTATGCTTTCCGGTGCGGTTGAACCAGTTGCCGCAATCTTAGGCTTGTTCTTAGCCATGCAAATCCAAGGTATTATGCCATGGGCTCTTGCGTTTGCGGCGGGCTGTATGATTTATGTCGTCGCGGAAGAAATGATTCCAGAAATGACTAGTGAAGGACATGACCACTACGGTGTTTGGTCGTTCATTATCGGCTTTGTCGTTATGATGGCTTTAGACTGTATCCAATTCTAAATGTGCTATATTTAAAATATGGAAAACGTACAAGAAGAAATCATCATCAAATACTCCGCTCGTGAATCTAGAAGCGTCGCATTATTTAACGATGACATTATTGGCTACTGCCAATACAAGGAAGAAAATAACGTTTGGTCAATCACTCACACTGTTGTTAAACAAGAGTTTGGTGGTAGAGGTATCGCTAAACGCTTAGTGCTCGCTGTAATAGACGCCGCAAGAAAGAACAACAAAAAGATTAATCCAATTTGTTCTTATGCTGTCAAGATGATGACATCATCTGATGAATATAAAGACGTGCTTAATCAATAACAAAGTGGTGAGGGTCTAACTTACCACAAGTTGGATCAACGTTATAGTTAGATTTATTATCAGTGGCCTCGATGTAATACTTAACATCGTCGCCACTTTTTAAATTGGTAAAAGTAAAGGTGTAGTTAGTGCTCTCTTGATATGGATTCATTGGACACGTGATATATTTTTCATCATTAATTGAGTAGTGGATACTGACATCACTCATCTCTTCATTAGCATAGCTAACCACATTAGTTTTAATGACATATTTATCTTTTAAAGGCACGTTGCCATAATACACTTCACGTGAATCAATGAAGACCATGTCTTGATCTGGCACTTCATGAGTACGGCAGTGTAAGGCATCAGTATTTAAGAAAGCATTTTGATTACTAGCGGAGAATCCTTGTAATCCCACAACATCATAGCCAGGCAAAGCTTCTTTATAGACATCAAGGGCTCTTTCGTTATAGGAAGCATTGCTACCTAAAGGCATATAGACATGACCGTTAGCGATTAATGAGTTAGTGTAAGGCGCAACTGTACTACCGCCCGGTTCTTCAATACGATAAACGCGGTAGTTATAGCCATAAATACATTTCGTGTTCGCTAGTTCATTAGCGACTTGTTCATAGTATTGATAACGAGAATTACTCTTTGGTAATTTAGCGACAATAATCTTATCGGGTGCGACAATCTTACCCCAACAGTCAATGTGGGCGATATAGTCACCTTGTGGGTCGATAGTGATAACATAGTTATCAGTACCGGTATATGTCTTCATTTGTGTGCGGACTTTTGTCTCGTTATTACTGTTCTCTTGAATGACTAAATCATCACTAAAAGCGGTGCCTCGACCATCTTGCATGAGGTTACCACCGGTATGAGTCAAACTCATCTTGGAATATGGAATATCAAAGTAAGTTGCTAATTTATTAGGAACAGCGTTTTGCTCAGTTCTTTGAGGTCTATTATAAGTAAAATCAACGATGGATAATTGCTTGTCATTGAAGACATAGAATGGAGAGAAGTCTCTCACCCAATAACCATAGTCATCGTCGATATTCATATCTATAAAGGTGACGTTATCAACGTTAACACCAGCATTGGTTAATGCGGTTCTCGCACTTTCAATACGTGATCTATTACGGCTATCCGGATTGACTAAAAGTAAGACTTTATTATCTTCCGCGATGGCTTTATAAACACTTAAAGGCATGTTATTTGGATAACACATTTTGACCATCGAAAGTGGTTCAAACTCTCCAGGCATTCTCTTAGAGAATGTATCAATTGGTTCGTATGGGTCTTCTTCAATAGGTGTACTGCTTGAAGAGGAAGATGATGAACTACTTGAAGGAATGCTAGAGGATGAAGATGAACTGCTGCTAGAAGATGAACTACTAGAGGAGCTCGAAGAACTCATCGAACTACTTGAACTTGATGAGCTAGAACTAGAAGATGAACTACTAGAACTCGAACTTGAAGAAGAACTACTGCTTGATAAAGTAGTGTTTGAACTAGCTGACTCTTCACTTGAAGAACTATCCACTGTTGAAGTTGTTTCTTCCTTGCTAGTTATGGACTCAATGCTGCTTTCACTTGATGACACAAAACTAGTGGTGCTTGAGATACCAGTGTTACAAGCGGATAATATCAAAGCGCCTAATAGAGTTATAGAATAAAACAACTTCAGTTTCTTCATATACCAAAAGATTATATATCATTTGGTTGAATAATTGATATGTTTTTACATCACT
Organism: Bacilli bacterium; assembly: GCA_045116995.1. Classification (GTDB taxonomy): domain Bacteria; phylum Bacillota_I; class Bacilli_A; order RFN20; family CAG-826; genus RUG14515. Next base: position 6,871 of record JBGUMU010000110.1, on the reverse strand, counting down.
CATTTTTTAGTGTGATTACTTAGCCCAAATGTAACACCTACTTATGTTGATAAAATCAGAACATCTTATATAATAAAAACCAATAAAGAGGACTTAAATATGTATCAACATTTTGTACAATATTATGAAACAGATAAGATGGGTGTCACTCATCATTCAAACTATATTCGTTTTATGGAAGAAGCGAGATTAGACTTCTTCAAAAAGATTGGCTTTGACTATCTTGAATTTGAAAAGATGGGTGTCATCTCTCCTGTTATTGGTTTAAATAACATTAGATTCAAAAGACCTACCACAGTGGGCGACACAATCGACATTGAAGTCAGTGTTAAGGCTTATAACTCTATCATCTTGACCATGCACTATGTCATGAAAGTCAAAGATACAGTTGTTTTAGAAGGCGATAGTGACCATTGTTTCTTAAATAAAGAAGGCAAGATGCTTCCACTTGGTGAGAAAAAATATCCTGAACTAGACAAGAAATTAAAAGAACTTCTTAATCAATAAAATTTGGTTATAAACATTTGACCTAGCGAATGCTAAAATATTTATGTTGAAACAAACAAAATAACATAATTTGGAGGAACATTTACTATGGCAAAAAAGGCAGGTAAGGATTATTTTGGATTACCATGGCTTGTGAGCTTAATTTTAGCCATCATCCCAATCACATCTTGGATCTTTGGCTTCGTCACAAGATTTAAAGAAGGCCACTGGGTCTGTGGTTTAGTCCGCTTAATCTTCGGTTGGAACATCATTTGGATTTTAGATATTATCTTCATGATTTTCACACACCATATTTTCAAATTATTCTAAATCAAAAAAGACATCAAAGAGCGGGGCAACCCGCTTTTTTAATGCTTTCAAAATAATCGAATAAAATACGATTATTAATTGATAATTATTATCTACTTTGCTATATTTTAGGCGTATATGGAAAGAATTGATTACATTTTAGACTTTTGCAAAGAACTCGGTAAACAAATGATCGTCTGTGGGGCGAACATCGAAAGAGTGGATCTCTGCATTGAACATCTCTGCCATGCTTATGGCCTTCATGATGTAACATGTGCTAATCTCACAACTCGTATTTCTATTTCCGCAAAGGACGAGCAAAAGAATTACGCTCATAGACAAACTGATGTTCCTCCTCAAGCCTTTAACTTAGAAAGACTAAAAAAACTCAATCACCTGTATTATCACGTCAAAGAAACAACACCTGACGAAAAGACACTATATGACTTACTCCACGAGGTTAAATCAAATGACTTCCCATGGTGGATTATGCTTGGTGGCTATCTTGTCGCTATGGCGGCATTAGCGAGAATCTTCCTTGCTGGCCCAGCGGAATTATTAATTACTGAATTAAATACTGTCATCTTGTTCTTCTTAGGCAAGTTGTCTTCAAAAATTAGATTAAATAAAATCGTCACAAACTTTGTTTGCATGCTCTTATGCTCAACGATAGCAATATTGTTCTATGCTACGGGGTTTGTACATAATTTCTATATCGTTATTATCACTAACGCCTTCTTCCTCATACCTGGTATTCAAATGGTTAACTGCGCAAGAAACTTATTGTGCGGTAATGAGATGAATGGTGTTATCGATTTATTAAAAGTTCTTTTAGAAGTTTGCACAATTGTGGCTGGTATGGCTGCCGCTTACGCTATGCTTGGTAAATTAGCGGGCGAACTTCTCATCCAAGATTTTATCAAAGCACTAGGAGAAAATAGTGTCTTACGTTCAGTTGAACTAATAGGACTATCGTTTATTGCTTCTGCCGGCTTTGGCGTCGTCTTTAATATTCAATGGAAAGACTTAGTCTTTGCCGCTATCGGTGGAACAATCGTTAGAATTGTTTACATTAGCTTACAAGCGGCTTTACCAAGTTATCGTTTCATCTTCACAATCGTTGCTGCTTTCTGTGCTGCTTTATATTCCGAAATCTTAGCGTTAGTAAAGAAAGAACCATCCGTTTTATATCGTTATCCATCTATTGTTCCTCTTATTCCTGGTGACTTATTCTTCTATGTCGCTGCTGGTATTATCTGGGGCAATACTGAGTTAATTAGTTCATATGGCCCAACATTAGGCCTTGTCCTCATTGGTATTTCCTTAGGCTTCGTTTTATGCTCCACAATCGTGCACTATATTAGAAAATTCAAATTCTTAAGGAACGCCAACGATGAAGCAAAATAATCTTGTTTTAGCGGTCAATGGCACCTTAATGCGCGGCTTGGAACTTGAGGGTAACCTTAAGCAAGCAGGAGCTATTTTCCTCAAAGAGAGCAAAACCGAAAAATCTTATCGTTTATATAGCATCAATGATAAATACCCAGCGATGATAAAAGTCGCAAGTGGTGGCAATACCGTTGATGTTGAATTATATGAAATTAGTGAAGAGGGACTACAAGAAGTCCTCTCTAAAGAACCACCCGGTCTAACCATTAAAGAAATCACTTTAATTGATGGTAGTTTAGTCCAAGGTGTTGTGGGTTTAGAAGAAATCACTAAAGGTCAAAAAGAAATTACCACCTATGGTGGCTGGAGAAACTATCTCGCTAGTAAGGAGAAGATTATGAAAAAGCTATTTATCTATTATTCTTACACCGGTAGTGGCGATATCGTCGCTAAAAAGATGGAAGAGAAGGGCTATGAAATCCGTAAGGTTGAAACAGTTAAAAGCCTTCCTAAATCATTCTTCTGGGCCATGATGGTTGGTGGTTTCCAAGCGGGCATGAAAAAGAAAGCTCCACTAAAAGAATTTGATCAAGACATCTCTAACTATGATGAAGTTGTTCTTGGTTCTCCAATTTGGAACGGTTCATTCTCTCCTGCTTTAAACTCCTTAGTGAGCATCTTAGACTTATCTAATAAGAAATTATCTTTCATCTTCTACGCTGGTAGTGGTGAAGGTCCTAAAGCCGTTGAACGTTTAGAAAAAGAATATCCAAACGTTCCATACGTTTTCCTTAAGGAGCCAAAGAAATATCCAGAAGAACTTAACAAACTAGATTAATATGTTTAAAAAACTACGCGCCATCATCTTTAAGTTATTAGTTATTGCTGTCTTAGTTTTAGCGATAGTTTTAATTGCGGTTCTTAAAAAGAACCCAGATACCGCTGAAGCGATGACAAGAGGTTTCTCTAGAGGCTATGTCCAAGTGGCTAGTACAATCTCTGGAGTGGTGCCTTTCTTATCCTTTATGGAACTTATGGCGATCATCTTTTTCATCGTCATCGTAGTGTTATTAGTTTTAATCATCAGAGACTTCGTTAAAATCCGTCCATTAAAAGCGGTTAGTAAGTTATTAACAATTCCTTTAATGATTCTAACCGTTGTTACTTTGTATTCATTATCTTGTGAAATGGCTTATAACCGCAAAGAGATGCCACTTCCATATTATGAAAACGAAGTTGATAGGACTGAGTTCGTGGATATTTATAACTACTTCGCTGATGACTTAAATTACTGTGTTACACAATTAGAATTTGAAGAAAGTGGCGATGTTAAAGGTTATAACTTAAATGAAACCACTAAGTTAGTTAAAGAAGCCTACGCTATTGTCACTGATGATTATTTTGCTAGTTACTTTGGTGCGGTTAAACCAATGATGTCTTCATTCGTCTATCTTGAATTCCAAATCACTGGTGTTTCCTTTAATGCTTTTGGTGAAGCTAATATCAACACCATGAACACTAAGGCTAATTACCCAATTACTATTGCTCACGAACTTGCTCACACCAAAGGTGTCATGAGAGAAGATGACGCGAACAAGCTAGCGTTCTATGTCTGCTTAAATAGTGAAAGCCCATACTTAAGATATTCCGCTTACACAAGCTACTTCTATCAAATGCGCTCTATGGTTAGCTCTTCCTATTTGACTGAAAGCGAAAGAGAAAACCTTCATCCATTAGATCCAGCTTACAACAAGACCCAAAGTTATATTTATAATTTCTGGAAAAAACACAATCTTCTAGAAGATATTGGTAACTGGTTTAACAACCTTTATATCAAATCTAGTGGTGTTCCAGAAGGTACTAGTTCATATAGCGGTGGTACTGAACATGAGTTTGACCCAACCACTAACAAATTAAAACCATCCCTATATCAAAAACTATATTTTGAAAAGTACTATCGATAATAGTGCTTTTGATTAGAAATAAATTTTAATTAAAGTTAAAATACAACCATGAAAAAAGAACCACTCATTATTAAGGATCAAGACTTCACTGGTGAAAGAGCGCTTTTTAGCACGCATAACGCGTATATCGAGAACTGCTTATTTCATGATGGTGAATCACCATTAAAAGAAAGTTCTGATTTAAAACTTAATAAAGTCACTTTCCAGTGGAAGTATCCACTTTGGTACGTTAATAACGCTGTTGTTAACGATTCTAAGCTTCTAGAAAGCGCAAGAAGTGGTATCTGGTATACAAACCACCTTTTGATGGAAAACTGTCTTATCGAGGCTCCTAAGACCTTTAGAAGGGCAAGCGATATCACATTAGTGAACTGCCAACTACCAAATGCGAATGAAACTTTCTGGAAATGTAAAGATATCAAACTCAAAGATGTTACTGTTAAAGGTGACTACTTTGGCATGAATAGTGAAAACATCGAAGTTGATAATCTTACCCTCGATGGTAACTATCTCTTCGACGGTGGTAAGAACATCATCGTCAAGAATTCCATCCTTAATAGTAAGGATTCATTCTGGAACGTTGAGAACGCGACTGTCATTAATTGTAAGATCAATGGTGAATACCTTGGTTGGAATAGTAAGAACCTTACATTCATTGACTGTGAAATATCATCATTGCAAGGTCTTTGCTATATCAAAGGTCTTAAGATGGTTAACTGTAAGTTACTCGATACATCATTATGCTTTGAATACTGTGAAGATATTGACGCTGATATTGTGGACACTATTGAATCAATTAAAAACCCATCTAGTGGTGTCATTAGATGTCAGGGCTACAAAGAATTAATTATCGATAAAAACAAACGTGGTGAAGCCCAAATCATCGTTAAGGAATAATATGAAATACAACTTTGATAAATTAAGCGAAAGAAGACATACTCATTCTGAGAAATGGAATGTGAAAGAAAACGAACTACCAATGTGGGTCGCTGATATGGACTTCGTGGTCATGCCTGAAATCCAAGAAGCAGTAAAGAAAGCCGCCACTAATGGTAGTTATGGCTATTCATATCCAACAGAAGAGTTTTTCAAAGCCTACCAGAACTGGTGGAAGCTTCGTCATGATATTGAAATAGACACTAAGTCTATGATTTATGTGACCGGTGTTGTTTCAGCGTTAGACTCTCTAGTAAGAACATTAACTAACGAACAAGATAACGTCATGATTCTTTCTCCTGTCTATAACAACTTCTTTACTGTTGTTAAAAGTAACAATAGGAACTTAATCGTCTCTGATTTGATTTATCAAAACGATAATTTCTATATCGATTATCAAGACGTCGAAGAAAAGATTAAAAAGCACAATGTTAAACTCTTTATCTTCTGCAATCCTCATAATCCAATTGGTAAGATTTGGGATAAGGAAGATATTGCTAAACTATATAACATCTTAGCTAAATACCATGTCCAAATGATTTCTGATGAGATTCATTGTGACATTGTTGATCCAGGATATAAATATGTTCCAGCAATGAGTGTCTCCAAAGATATCATCACCTGTATAGCTCCTTCTAAAGTCTTTAACTTAGCGGGCTTACATAGCGCGCTTACGGTAGTCAATAATCCAGAACTCAAAAACAAAGTAGAAGCGGCTTTCTATCATGATGATATTGGTGAAGCTAGCTACTTTGCTGTTCCAGCGGTTATTGCCGCTTATACCCATGGCGCTCAATACGTTGATGAGCTCAACCAATATTTATTAATTAATAAGGAATATGTTAAGAATTATCTAAAGGATAATCTTCCACATGTTAAATATGTTTCAGGCCACGCTACCTACTTATTATGGCTTGATATCTCTTACTATGGTTTACCAAGCGATGTCTTTGCTAAACAACTTAGAGAACAAACAGGATTATTTATAAATGATGGTCTTCATTATGGTAAAAATGGTGGAGCCTTTGTTAGAATAAATGTAGCAACCAGCTTAAAAAATGTGAAAGATGGCATGTCCCGTCTTTCAGAATTCTTGAAAGGAAAATAATATGCGTAAAGACTTTGGACCACAAACATGGCTATATCCAATGCCAGTTTTAATTATTGGCACTTATAACGAAGAAGGCGAACCTAACGCCATGAACGCTGCTTGGGGTGGTGTCTATGATTACAATCAAATCATGATTTGTCTCTCATCACATCAAACCACTGATAACATCAGAGCCAAAAAGGAAATGACAGTGAGCTTTGCTACAGAAGAAACAATTACCGCTAGTGACTACGTTGGTATCGTTAGTCAAAAGAAAGAAAAAGATAAAATCGCTAAAAGCGGTCTTAAATACGAAAAGTCCAAACATGTCGACGCTCCAATATTTACTGACTATCCATTAACTCTTGAATGCGAAGTAATCGATATCATCAATGAAGGTGAAGGAGAAGGTGGTGGTAACATCATCGCAAAAATCGTCAATGTCTCTGCCGACGAAAGCGTGCTTAATGAAGAAGGCAAGGTCGATCCAAAGAAGATTAACTTCGTAGCCTTTGATCCAATCAATAGTGAGTATCGAAAAATCGGTGAGACAGTCGCCTTAGCCTTTAGAGAAGGCATGAAACTTAAATAATGAAAAAGAACCCACGAGTGAACTAGTCAACGAAAAGTAGACAGTTCAAAAAAAGACTCAATACCCCATGTCAGTCTTATACTGATGTGGGGTTTTGTATTTAAG
>JBGUMU010000109.1:0-8241 GCA_045116995.1 Bacilli bacterium | reverse complement strand
AAACAGTCGATAACCGTGCTGTTGCTGGTTGTAACTGTCAATTAGACTCTGGTGGTTTCAAGAACTACACAGAATGTAAATGGGATGATAATGCTTTCGGTGGTAAGGGTGCTCCAACATCCAAATATAAAGCTGCTGATGGTACAGAAACAGAATTCACATCCTACACATGGTGGAACGCAGTTAGAGAACGTGTTAAAGAACACTTATACATGTCCGTCAACTGTAACGGTGTCTTAAAACCAGCCAGCTACTACGTTGGTGTTGTCGATTCAGAATACAAGTTCTACGAAGCACGTACTGAAATCGAAGAATATGAAGTCACCATCGAAGGTGCTGCCACAATCGAACTTAACAACCGTGTTGAATTACCAAAAGGCATTAAGTTTGCTGATGGTAAACTCTCTGGTCAATTCGAATTAGAAGGTATTTATCACTTAGACTTCATCGGTCGCGATGCTGATGGCAAAGCGGTTGGTGCATTCAAATTAATCGCTAGAGCAACAACTGGCGCAGAACAAAACTTCGTCAAGGGTTGTTCCGGTGATGTCGCTGCTTGCGGCGCAATCATTGGATTAGTTGCTCTTGCTGGTGCAGGTTTATTACTTGTCTCCTTACGCAAGAAAAAAGAAGCGTAATCCTTAGAATTATTTCTAACTAAACAAAGCATGACTGCTAGGGTCAACTCGGCCCTAGCAGTTTCATGCATATAAATGCATATACACATTGCACGCACATAGTGGTATGCTATTAATACTGATAAAATTGTTAATAAAGTTTCATCTTAAATCGTAGGTATTAAGATGGGACTTGATTATATACCCCTAGAAAGGAGAATGTTATTCGGTAGTGAATCCTAGGGTTAACCGAGTAACGAACTATTAATATGAACTCAATGAAAAAGAAAGCTTTGTTGATGGGCGTCATGGTCGCCGCTATGACTCTCACTGGTTGCGGTAACAACACTCCAGCTTCAACAACCAGTAGACCAGCCTCTACTTCAACTTCAAAGGTTTTACCACCAGATGTTATTCCTGAAGAACCATTTGAAGAAGGTACACCATTTGGTGAAGAACTAGCTGACGACTGGCCAAGCTACACTGTGACATTTGACTATCAAGGCAATGGTACAAACACCACCCAAAACGTCAAATACAAAGGTAAACTCACAAAGCCAGCCGATCCAACTGCTCCAGCCGGTAAGAAATTCTATGGTTGGATGAACGCAAATGACGGCGGTAGAATCTGGAACTTCAACAGAAAGATGTTAAACGCTGTCATGGGTGATATGACCCTCGTTCCATGCTTCATCGATGCTGACAAGAAACTTCAAACATTCGAAGCAGAATATGCTCCAGATATTATGGGTGAAGACGGCACAGGTATGTGGGGTGCTACATACTCTGGCGGTAACAGAGGTAAAGGTTTAATCGGTAAAGACTGGGACTATGAATTAAGTGCTTCCCACAAACTCGGTGCTTTAAACGCTGATGGCGATGAATACCTCCCAGGTGCCTTCGTCCACTTCCTCTATGTCCAAGGCAACACCTTAACATGGAAATTAAACGCTAGTGCTGCTGACACCAACGTCACATTATTCGCTCGCTTCGGTGCTGAATACGGCTCAACTGCAGAAGAACATGGCTTAGGTAGAAGATATTCCTTCACTGATGAAATGTTCACAATCAAAGTTAACGATGAAGCTGTTCAATATGGCACAATCACCATTCGTAATGCTCCATCAACAGACGGTGCCTTCTTACCATTCTCTGATTATATGGTTAGCACAACTGTGAACTTAAAAGCTGGTGAAAATGTTATCCAAATGAAAGTTGATAACAACATTACTATTTACTCTTCAGCTGGTGCTACAGCTCCAACTGTTGATGCTATTAGATTAGTCACTTCTAGCGACTTAACATGGCCAGAAGAAGACTTAAGCAATATGGAAATTGACTAATGGTGAAAAACTATGGGTGTCATTAGAAAATTATTAAAACCACGCGTTATTTCATGGGCTGCTACATCAGTCGTTCTTCTCGGTGTTATCATCGCTGCGAACGCTGTTGCTGTTGGTCAATATGGATCTTTAATCGATAGAGTCTTTGGTGGTAAAAAGGCCATTACTGAACCAAGAGATGAAACAGATCCAGATTACAAAACCAAAGAACAAACCTATAACGGTGGTAACGAAGTTACACAAGCAATTTGTAACGAAGGTATGATCCTTCTCAAAAACGAAAACAATACACTTCCTCTTGCTAAGGGTGCTAAAGTTTCTGTTTTTGGTAAAAACTCCACCAACTATACCCGTACATTACCAAACGGTGAAAAAGAAACAGTTGGTATTGTTACCGGTGGTTCTGGCTCCGCTGCTCCAGTCGATGCAGAAAGAAAAACCATCTATGATGCTTTAGAGGCTGCAGGTTTCTCTTACAATCCAACATTAAAAGATTTCTATGGTAGCAGCGCTTCTGGTAGAGGCCGTGATTCCAACCCACCAATGGATAATGGTGGTGTCGGTCCTTTAGCGACTGGTGAAACACCAATCTCTTCTTACACCGACGATATTAAAAATTCTTATAATAGCTATAAAGATGCAGCGCTTGTTGTTATCTCCCGTATCGCTGGTGAAAACTGGGACTTACCACGTACTGCTGCCGACGATCCAAGCCGTCACTATCTTGAATTAGATAATAACGAAAGAGATTTATTAAGACATATCGCCGCTTCCGGTTTCGAAAAGATTATTCTCTTAGTAAATGGCTCAAACTATATCGACCTTGGATTCTTATACGAAAGAACCAATCCAACCGATTACAATGATTTCGGTAAAAACGTTACCGCTGTTATTAACATCGGTAGTGTTGGTGGCTTTGGTATCATGTCATTAGGTAAAATCCTCAATGGTGATGTCAACCCATCTGGTCATACAGTCGATTTAGTCTATACCAACTATCAAAACGACCCAACATGGCAAAACTTTGGTGACAACTTCGAAAAGAATGGCGCCAACTATCGTGATGCTAGTAAAACCGATTTAGACAAGAATGGTACACAATACTATTTAGTCGAATACGAAGAAAACATTTACATGGGTTACCGTTATTATGAAACACGCGCTCATGTCGATGCTAATGGTGAAGATTGGTATAACGCTAACGTCGTTTATCCATTCGGTTATGGCTTAAGCTATACTCCATCTTTTGAAAGAGAATTAGTTAATAAAACAGCATTAGAAGCTGCCAACTTAAAAGTCGGGGAACCATTTGAAGTTCAAATCAAAGTTAAAAACCCAAATAATGTTGCCGGTAAAGATGTTGTGCAATTATATGTCGAAGCTCCATATACAGCGGGCGGCATTGAAAAAGCTCACAAAGTTCTCGTTGGCTTTGCCAAAACAAAACTCTTAAACGAAAACGAAGAAGATACAGTGACCATCACTGTCGACCCATATGATTTTGCAAGTTTTGATAGCCGTGATAAAAACGCTAACAACTTCAAAGGTTGGGAATTAGAAAAAGGTGACTATATCTTCCACGTTGCCACTGATTCACATACTGACTTTGACACATTCACTAAAAAGCTCGCCAAAGACGAACAAATTAAAAATGACCCAGTTACAGGCTACAAAGTTGAACCATTGTTCCCTGAATTAACTGAACATATGAATCCTGCTCAAAGCTTATCACGTAATGACTTCCAAGGAACATTCCCACAAGTTATCACTTTAGCAGAACGTACATTTGATCCTTCTTATTACGATAAGTTCAAATCATATGAAACCACAAACAACGAAGTATACGATAAGATGCCAAAAACAAACGCACCTATCTCCGTTGAATTTACAGAACTTATTGGTATTGACTATGATGATCCATTATGGAGTAAATTCCTTGATCAAATGACATTTGAAGAAATGTTAGATTTGTTTAACGAAGGTTGTTATTCCACACATGATATTCAACGTTTAGGTATTCCAAGAACCATTTCTTCTGACGGCCCAACTGGCTTAGTCTGCTTCTTAAGTAATATGACTCCTTTCGGTGAACCAGAAGTTTATGGTACAGCTTACTATCAATCTGAATGCTTATTAGCTCAAACATACAACGTTGAATTAGCGGAAGCTCAAGGTCACGCTATTGGTGATGAAGCCTTAGCTGGTAACCAAAGAGGTGACGGCTTACCATATCCAGGTTGGTATGCACCAGGTGTCAACTTACACCGTTCTCCATTCTCTGGCCGTAATACTGAATACTATTCAGAAGATCCATACTTATCAGGTATCTTTGCTGCTAACGTCATTAAGAGCGTGCAAGAAAAAGGCGTCTACGCTAACGTCAAGCACTTTGCCTTAAATGACCAAGAAACACACAGATCCGATAAAGGTGTTGCTACATGGTGTGATGAACAAGCGATGCGTGAACTCTATCTCAGACCTTTCGAAAGAGCTGTTAAAGAAGGCAAAACACATGGCTTAATGACATCATTCAACCGTCTTGGTAGTGAATGGGCTGGTGGTTCTTACCGCTTATGCACAACCATCTTAAGAAATGAATGGGGCTTCCAAGGTTCTGTTATCTGTGACTATCACACAGACACCTACATGGACAGTAAACAAATGCTCTATGCTGGTGGTGACTTAAACCTCTGCTCTACTAAAGACATCATGCTTAAGAAAGGTGAAAAAGCCAAACAAGTTTCACCAACTAACGCTAAGGACGTCGAAATGTTAAGACGTTCCGCACACAGCAACTTATACGCAATCGTTAACTCTTGCGCTATGGGCGTTAAGATTATCGGTTACACACCAGCTACATGGAGAGTTATTCTCACTGCTGGCACATGGGTTGTCGTTGGTGGTATAGCGGTTTGGGGCTTCTTAGCTATCTTCACTGCATTACGCAAAAAAGAAGATGCACCAGCGCCTGCTGCTGAATAAGCAAACAAATCAAAAAATAGCGAGCTTCGTGTGAGGCTCGCTTTTCTTATACTTTTTATTAATTATTCAATCACGTAATTCTTTGTACTTATCTTCTTATCGAAGTAACGATATAAGAAGAAGAACACAACTCCGCCTATGACCATTAGGATCGACCAGAACTGGGATGGTGTAAGGCCTGGGATGAACTGTCCTCTATCATCGTTTCTCACAAATTCAATTAAGAATCTCCAGATGCCATATCCAATAAGATAAACGGTCATATTATATTTAAAATTGAACTTGAAGTAGAGAACAATCATCGCTGTACTTATTAAAAATAAGAATATGGCCTCAAATAGCTGCGTAGGGATGTGTTTAACGTGTTCCCCAGGGAATTGTACTCCAAACCATAAATCGGTCGCTATGCCACCGCAACAGCCAGCGCAGAAGCAGCCAATTCTACCAAAGGCGTGTGCTAGTGTAATAGAGATAGGCGCAAACCTTAATAATTCCCAAACACCTTTGTTCATATCACTCTTAAAGATGTTTTTATCACTGAGTTTTGGATTAATCGCATACACGTATATGAAATAGATGGCTAAATAGGAAATAACACCGCCTAATAGACCACCTAAGAATGTCATCTTACCAGTAATCTTGAATCCATCACCCGGATTAGCGATGAAATCATAAACAGATTGGGTAAATACTGCGACCATAAGGCCTAAGGCTATAGCGAATAGACCAATAATCAATATAGTGTCTCTCGCGGTGACGGAGTAACCACTTTTCCTCATCGCGATATATGTAAAAACAAAGCAGGCAATTAAACCCACTAAAAAACATATCGCATACATATCAATGTCGATACCAAATATATTAAATAGAGGTTCAGGCATCATACTTGTGTCTCTCCATATTAATTACGGTAACAATAATATGGCCTGCACACAATAGACCAAAGACAATTGTTGATATCCAGAAGACTAAATCCCATGGAATGCCATACGCGACACCCATGAAAGTAAACATCCCGCCGAAATTAAATAGCGCGTGCAAAAATACACAGTACCAAACGCTGCCCATTTTGATTTGTACAACTGCGAAGAGACAACCAATTAGAAATGTATATCCAACTTGTAATAAGACACCTTCAAGAGATGCGCCTGTAAATAGATTAAAGAAATGGAAGGCCGCGAATATCGCTGATGAAATTAGAATAGCGAAAACATAAGGCAATCTAGTCCTTCTTGTATATTGGAAAACAATATTTAATAAAACCCCTCTGAAGACAAGTTCTTCCACAAGGGCAATAGAGAACACATAAACGATATATAGTGGAATATAGATACCATTAAAGATAACAACGCTGCCATAGAAGACACCGAACCACGGGAAATTAACAAGACAGACCATTAAACATGGCAAAGCCCATAATAATTTCTTTTTAGTGGTTTTATTTAGGAACAAATAACTTCTGTTCCCCATGATATAAATTAACCAAATGAAAAGCGCACCGATGGATAATTGATAAATGGTTTTGCCAAGCATGCCGTTGACAATATCATCAGTGGTAAGAATCTTGCCTTGTATTTCAAACAAGATAAAAGTTGTGACCGCTAGCGCGACTAACGCTATGGTAATAAGGTATCTGGAGTATTTGTTCATAATTGCTCCGCTAATTTTTCAGTTGGATCATCACCAGTTGGATTAACGATGGAATAACCAATATTAACTAAGTGGTCAGCGACTCTTTCTAATTCACTAACAAGAGTGGTGTAGAATGGGGAATTTTCCACATGGCATGTCTTCTTTTGGATACGTTCGTAGTGAGCAGTACTCAATTCGTTCTTTAAGTTATCGGTTTGATCTTCTAAATCATGTAGTTTCTTTAAACTATCACTGCTCTTATCGTGGAAGATAACAAATGTTAATTCGAACATTTTGCAAATAACGTCGAACATACTATCGAATTCTTTTTTGGCAACGTCCGAGAACTTTAGGTCATTGCTAACCATCTTTAAAGAAGATTCATAGAAGTTATAAGCATGGTCACCAATACGTTCAATATCGTTAACAACGTGGAAATAGCTACCTAATGTCTTTTCGTCTTTTAATGAAACATTATGTGTTAAGTTGATTAAGAATTGAGTAATAGCGTTGTTGATATAGTCAATCTTATCTTCAGTTTCGATAAGTTCTTTATCTTGTGAATTATCTTGATAGAGGATACGGTTATAACCAAGTTTTAAGTTATCGTACGCTAAATGCATCATATTGATGATTTCTCTTTTGACCTGCATCATAGCGACGGTTGGTGTGTCTAATAAGTGGTTATCAATATACTTAAGAGATTCTTTCATCTTTTCTTGTTCTTTATCTTTGATCAACTTGATTGATAACTTCTCTAATGGTTTTACTAAAGGTAAGGCTGCGAGCATAAAGATTACGTTATAGGCAATATGGAACAACGCCATTGCTAAAGCACGGCCTTCTTTCTTTGTGAAATCAAATGCGGCATAGAAACCAGAAGCGATTTGATTTGTTAATGGCCAACAGATAGCTAACGCAATTAAAGCGGCTAATATACGTATAATTAAAACAATCAAACCAGTGCGCTTAACATTAACATTACCACCGATTGTTTGAATCAAAAGAGTGATAACGGTACCGATTGTGGCACCTAAAATCAAGTACATGGCTTGTTCAAACTGTAAGACACCAGAACCTGTAATAGCGACGATAATACTGGTGGAAGCGGAACTGGATTGCATTAAAGCAGTTACAACCGCGCCAATTAATAAAAGTAGCAGTGGGAAGTTAACCGCACTAAAGAAATCACTAACAAGTTTAACTAATTGAGGATTGCCTGTATCTGTATCTAAAACACCGCTCATAGTGTTTAAACCAAAGAACAAGATACCTAAACCAGTTAAGATTTCACCAATGTTTTTAATTGGTTCTTTCTTAAAGAACATCAAAATAACACCGACAACGGCGATGACGATAAGATATTTAGAAATCTTCACTGTTGATAAGGCAGCAAGCAAACCAGTAATAGTGGTACCAACATAAGCACCTAAGATTGTGTTAACACCTTGGAACACTGTCATCGCGCCAGCGCCGATAAAACCGATAACCATGACGCCGGTTGCTGCACTGCTTTGGACTAAAGTGGTAACAGTAGTACCAATGCCAAAACAAGCAAACCTATTGTTTCTAATTCTCTTTAATAACTTTTTTAAACTTGGTCCTGTTGATTTCTTTAAACCAGAGGACATCATGTTCATACCAACGATAAATACCGCGGCGCCTAC
>JBGUMU010000108.1:0-20564 GCA_045116995.1 Bacilli bacterium | reverse complement strand
CGACCGAATCCGTTAATTGCAACTCTGACATTTGACATGTAATTTATGCCTCCTTTATTTGTCACTGCGGTTATATTTTATATATATCAAATATAAGTTGCAAGAAAAAAGCACACAATATTTTTATGTGCTTATATTTATAAAAGATATAAATAGAAGATTACATCTCCACTATTCCTTCAAACAGTGTTGATAAATTGATATCTAAGGCCTTAGCGATTTTGTTTAAAATCACCACAGTTGGATTGCGTGTTCCTCTTTCTAAATCGCACAAATAATTGCGGTTGATTTCTGCTTCTAAAGCCAGGTCTTCAATCGTCATATTTTTCTGTTGTCTGAGGTAACGGATACGCGCTCCAAGTTGCTTATTAATCGTCATTATTTAGCCTCTCATATAAAGCGTGAATTGAACGGAATAAATGGTTAACATTACTTTTAGTAATGGGTTTCTTGAATTTTTCACTAAGAAGATCCGCTAATTCTTGAAGAGATGCCGCTTCATTTCCTAGTCTTAATTTGCATAGTTCTCTTTCTTTAAGATTAGTAATATTATCGATACCAAGTATCTGGTCAATAAGGGCAATTTCTTCCGCTTGTCTTGAACCTGTTTCAATGGTTCTTTTCATGTTAGCGGTATCCATATTTGTGAGTCTATTAGCGTTATTCATTAAGTCACGATTAGCGCGTACATCTTCAAAATCTAAACAAGAAGAAACAGCGCCTATCATAATCAGGAAATTACTAATTTGATCACTCTTTTTAAAGTAGATGACATACTCATCTCTTCTTTGAGTGATTTTTGGCTCAATATTGCTGTTTTTATATTTAGCGAATAACTTTGCTAACCATTTAGCGTAATTTTCACTATTTAAAGCGATTTCCAGATGATAATTACTTGTCACTGGGGAATTAACACTACCAGCGGCTAAAAAGGCGCCTGCAAGGTAGCCAGAGATTGTATCATCGTTCTTAACGATATTCTTACTAATCTTTCCTTCGAGAAAGGAAATTTCTAAATCATCCATGATGGCTTCTGAGGCATCAGCGATTTCAATCATGTATGACTTACTCTTATCGAGGTTTCTTTTTTCTTTAACAATTAACTGGGCATCCGCATGATAGATTTCATTAATCGTTTCATAGATAAAACGCCCAATCTTTGCGTTTTCTGTATTGAGCTGTAATAAAGTCTTTTTATGTCTGAAGACTAAAGAACCATTAATTCTAATATAAGCGGAAAGAAGGGCTCTTAAACGATCCTCTGATGGGTAAGCATTAGAGGCGAGTTCTTCTTTAACTTGACTAGTAAATGAGTTCTTGTTGCGCATCTTATTTCTTTAAATATTCAATAATGGCTTTAGACGCCATCTTGCCATCAACTTCGGATAGATAGATTTGTCTAATATCTCTTGGAAGGATATCACCACCGGCATAGAGACCTTCAACTTTAGTTTGTTTGGTTTTTGGATCAACAGGGATTGTGCCCCATTCATCTTTAACGTTGTCAATCTTAATAAAGTCGGAATTTGGGATTTGGCCCACGAGTGGGAAAACACCTTGGACTTCAAGGGTCTTTTCTTCACCGGTTTCACGGTTTTGAATAACCATACCTGTGACTTTATCTTCACCGAGGATAGCCACTGGGACATATGGGGTGAGGATTGTGGTGTTTGGTAAATTACCAAATTCTTCCACTAAGTATTTATTTCCTCTAAATTCATTTCTTCTATGAATTAAATAGACGTGATTGGCTAAATCCGCCATATAGATAGCTTCTTTAAGAGCGGTATTACCACCACCGATGATTAAAACATCTTGGCCTTTAAAGAAGTGACCATCACAAACGGCACAGTATGATAAGCCATGACCAAAGAGTTCTTGTTCTTTAGGTAAGCCTAATTCTCTTTCTTTAGTGCCTGTTGCCACTAAAACTGTTTTAGCGGTATATTCGTTTTGTTCGGTTTTAACGCGGAACAAGTTATCTTCTTTAGTTAAGGATGTCACCATTTCAGGAATCATTTCCACACCAGCTTTCATAAGCCAGTTAAAAAACTCAACCGCTAGATCTGGACCAGGAATCTTAGTAAAGCCTGGATAGTTATCAACACGTGGCGCAATGTTAATCTTGCCGCCTGGGGTTGAACCTTCAATAACAGCGACATCTAGTCCTGCTTCTTTTAAGATAATCGCGGTTCTAATACCACATGGGCCTGCGCCTAAAATAAGTGTGTCAAAGGTTTTCATAAAAGGAGACCTCCTAATTCATTATATGAAGAAACTGCATACTTAGCGTCTTTGACGCGTTTAATCTCTCTTGGACCCCAAGTGACTAACATCGCATCAGTGCCCGCATTCACTGCGGTTTCATAATCAATATCGTTATCACCAATATAAAGGACTTTGCCTTTATCTTCAATTCCTAAACGCTCAAGAGCTTTATTGATACCCGCTGGAGATGGTTTAGGAGCGTTAACATCATCCGCGGAGATGACCACATCAAATAAACCATCAATGTGGGCAACTTCTAGAGAATATTTAGTTAAAGGTGCACCTTTATTAGTGACTACCCCTAATAGATATCCTGCTTCTTTTAGTTTCTTAAGAGTTTCAATTTCATTATCAAAAGCCTTCACATATGGGAGATATAATTCTCTAGATGTTTCTTGGAAAGCTTTATAGATTTCTTCAAATGAATAATCAGGAAATTCATCCACGAGTGTTTTCTTAATTGGAGGACCTGAAAAATAGATTAATTCCTCTCTTGTTCTAATCTTGGCTGGACGATATGTCTTATAAAGCGCGAAGAAAGATTGGATGAGCATTTCATCCGTATCACAAAGGGTACCATCTAAATCAAAAAGTAAAACTTTATATCTGTGCATTTGTTTGGCCTTTTAAAGAATTAACAAAGATAGGCACTGAAATACCTAAACACAATAATGTAGATATGCCTAGCACTAAGAGCATTAAGCCAACATTGAATTGGTTATAGCCCATCACTGGTTCAAATGTGCCTTGATTTAAATTGAGCATTCCAAAAACAAGAAGTGGAACACTGATTACTAAGATGATAAGGCTACTAATTAAACCTAGTTTCTTATCATATGGTTTAACACTAAAGGTGTTGTTTTTCTTTCTAAGAATATTGCGAACGATGTGGTTACCAACGATTAAGAGGACACCACCAACAACCATGGCAATGCTCCAGAACCATGACCAGTAGCCAGAAACACCATCATTATTTTCACCCATGTTGAAAGCAGCATGTCTAAGTGGTTCCATAAAGAGTCTTGTTAAACCATACCAAACAAGATAGCCAAAACCGACGTCACCGAATTCGACATATTTTCTAAGTTTTATACCAAAGAGATGGGCCAAAACAAAGAAACCTAATAAGTTAAAGACCGCTTCAACGAAGAATAATGGTACATATAATTGGTCTGTGCCGATTAAAGGAATTGCGTCTTTAGCGGTACTATATTGAGCGTTTCTCCAGATGATTTCTGGTAGCCACTTCCAGTGATCGACAGAATCGACAACGCCGTGTACTTCGCAGTTAAAGAAGTTGCCCCATCTACCAACCGCTTGAGCGATTAAAATCATTGGTAAAGCAATATCAAAGACAACCCAAAGGTTTTTATCTTTATGACGCCACTTGTACCAAAGAGCACCAACAATAATGCCCACAATAGCACCACCTATGATGGTTAAGCCACCTTCCCAGATAGCTAATGGCGCCCACCACTCACCTTTTTCCATCACTCTTTGAGCAAAGGAGAGTTTTTCACCATGATTAGTCTCATTCCATGTACCCATAACATAGAAGATACGTGCACCGATAATACCAGCAGGGAATGCCACAAAGAATGTGGATTCTAAGATACCGTGTTCACCATATTCTTTATACATTTTGTGATCCGCTAAGAAATAGACAAGGATGGCACCGCTTAAAATACAAATCGCGTAGAAAGCGACATTTGGTTTACCTGTCTTAGGTGTGACAAATCCTTGAGTAAAGGAAATACCATTAACTAATGGATATGTTAAGTAAGGCGCTAAGCCGTTTGTGTATAAGAACAGTGAGAATAATGCAACGGTAAAACCAATAAGAATGATTCTAAATAACCACTTATCAAGTTTCTCAGGAATATTTCTTCCATAGTAATGGAGAATAAATGCATTAATCGCAGTAAATAAGGCACCAACGAATAAAATAGCGCCTATCACTAGCTCGATAACGTGTAAGGCATCAGGAGTAGCGCCTAGCCACATATAGAAGCTAAAAGAAGCTACGATGAAAGAGATAACTGCGCCTATAATGCCGGCACCAACTTTTAAGAATAATTTCTTATAGTTAAGTTCAATCATTGGGGTTCTCACTGTTGTGGCGGTGAAATAGATACTAACTGCCGCCGAGGCCACAAAGAGAACTAAAAAGATAATTGCTAATATCATAATCTATTCGTAATGCTCCTTCTTTAATACTTTCTTTAAATACTGACCAGTATAGCTGGAAGCGTTACCAGCGACTTCCTCTGGTGTACCTGTGGCAATAATTTTGCCACCAGCGTCACCACCATCTGGTCCTAAGTCAATAATATAGTCGGCAACCTTGATAACATCAAGATTGTGTTCAATAACTAATACTGTATCACCATGATCCACGATACGTTGTAAGACTTTAATTAACCGTTTAACGTCATCAGTATGTAAACCAGTTGTTGGTTCATCGAGAATATATAAAGTCTTACCTGTTGGACGTTTTTGAAGTTCACTAGCGAGTTTGACACGTTGGGCTTCACCACCACTTAATGTAGTCGCAGATTGACCTAACTTAATATAGCCTAAACCGACATCATATAGGGTTTGAATACGTTTCGCTAAAGATGGTCTATTAGCGAAGAAATGTAAGGCATCTTCCACAGTCATTTCTAGAACATCATAGATGCTCTTACCTTTATAGGTGACTTGTAATGTTTCTTCGTTATAGCGTTTACCGTTACAGGCATCACACTTAACATAAACATCTGGCAAGAAATTCATTGGGATACGAGTAACACCCGCACCACCACACTTTTCACAGCGGCCACCTTCAACGTTAAAGGAGAACCGACCTTTATCATAGCCTCTTGCCTTCGCTTCAACAGTTTCAGCAAATAAGGTTCTAATATCGTCGAATATTTTGACGTAGGTGGCTGGGTTACTTCTTGGAGTTCTACCAATTGGCTCTTGGGTAATATCAATCACCTTATCGATATTTTCAAAACCTTCAATTGATTTAACTTCACCTGCAAAGCATGGTTCACCCGAGAAGTGTTCTAATAAGTGATTGAATAATGTTTGATTGATTAAAGATGATTTACCACTGCCAGAAACACCAGTCACTGCGACGAACTTACCTAGAGGTATATCAACATTAACTTTCTTCAAGTTATTGCAGGATGCACCTCTAATCTTGATAGATAAGCCATTACCCGCTCTTCTTTTCTTAGGAATGGCAATATATTCTCTTTCGGATAGATAAGCACCAGTAATGCTTTCCTTACAGGCTTCAATTTCTTTTGGTGTACCTGCGGCCACTACTTCACCACCGTGAATACCAGCGCCTGGACCAATATCAACGACAAAGTCAGCGTTTCTAATCATTTCTTCATCGTGTTCAACAACGATTAAGGTATTGCCGATATCTCTCATCTCTTTCATCGTTTTGATGAGTTTTTCACTGTCTCTAGAATGTAAACCAATAGATGGTTCATCCATGACATATAAGACACCGGTTAATTTACTACCGATTTGAGTGGCTAATCTAATACGTTGAGATTCACCACCACTTAAGGTCATGGCGAGTCTAGTTAATGTTAAATATTCAAGACCGACATCACATAAGAATGAAGTGCGGTTAACGACTTCTTTTAAGACTAAGTCCGCGATTTTATTTTCAGATTCACCGAGTTTATTTGGTAACTTAATACACCATTCCCTTAAATCCTTAAGCTGTAAAGCGGAGACATCGTAGATGTTCTTTTTATCAATCTTCACGCTTAATGCAGCGTCATTAAGTCTTCTACCATGACATGTGGTACATTCATGATCACTCATAAATGTTTCATAGTAATCTCTCATCCAGTCGGATGTTGTGTCGTTATATAATCTTTCAATCTTGGTTTTAATACCTTCAATGATTTGATTTCTATGCATGGTGTTGCCACTGCTAGATTTAAGAGTGTATTGATGCGCCACTGGAGAACCATATAAAACGATTCTTTGTTGTTCCATGGTTAAATCATTCCAAGGTGTATCCATTGGAACGTTATATAAATTGCAGAGTAAGACGAATTCAGTCCATTCAAGGTTTTGACTACCAACGATATGGGCTAAGTATTTAATACAACCTTCATTAATACTTAACTTTGGATTAGGAATGAGCTTGCGAATATCGCATTCTCTTTTCATACCTAAACCACGACAGTCTGGACAGAAACCTAATGGAGAGTTAAAGGAGAATAAACGTGGCTCCACTCTTGGAACAGAGAAACCACATTTAGGGCATGTATGTTTATCGGACAATAATCTTTCTTCTTCACCGCATAAGATGATGAGTAAACCCTTAGAGAAGTTAAGACATGTTTCAATTGATTCAAAGACACGACTTCTGACATCTGGTTTAATGATTAGACGATCCACAACGATATCAATACTGTGTTTCTTGTTCTTTTCTAAAGCAGGGACTTCTTCAAGTGTCATGATGCCACCATCGACACGGACACGGTTAAAGCCGTCTTTTCTAATCTTATCTAAGACATCTTTATGTGTGCCTTTTTCAGCGTGAACAATTGGGGATAATAATTGTATTTTACTTCCTTCAGGATAAGCCATCACCACATCAGTCATCATGGTGACGGAAAAGGAAATTATAGGTTCGTTATGTGTTGGACAATATGGAATACCAATACGGCCAAATAAAAGTCTTAAGTAGTCATAGATTTCAGTGACAGTACCCACTGTACTTCTTGGGTTATGAGAAACAGACTTTTGATCAATCGCGATACTTGGAGATAAGCCTTCAATCGCATCGACATCTGGTTTATCGAAGTTACCAAGGAACTGTCTAGCATAGCTAGATAATGATTCCATATATCTTCTTTGACCCTCAGCGAAGATAGTATCGAACGCTAAAGTGGATTTACCACTACCAGAAAGACCACTAAAAACAATTAATGAATCTTTAGGTAAAGAAACATCAATATTCTTGAGGTTATTCTCTCTAGCGCCTTTAATAACAATTTTCTTTTCCATATCTGTAGTCTTCGATATTTTATCAAATATTCGAAAATATAACTATATAAATGCAATCTTAGAACAAAAATCCCACATCCGTTAAGACGTGGGAATTAATTATTTAAAAACGAGCAACTATGCTTCTAACTGGAGGTAAGCTTCCCAATTGCTTGGTAAATCAAGTTGCACTTCTGTTTTGTAATCAACTGTACCTTTGGTTAACCAAGTGTTACCTAAAGTTGAAACGGTTTCGTTATGAACACTAGTAAAAAGATAGTCTTCAAATTTATAAGTGTTTTTACCACTAACAGCGGTTTCATCGTATGAATATGACATTCCTTCTTTGAGGTCGGTAGTCCATTCGAGGATTAATTCTCCTTCTTTGGAAGAATAATACTTTCTTGTATCCCAAGGATCATCTACTACATCGAAGACATTTACTTTGGCATAGTTTTGATAAATACGAATTATTCTACCAGCGTCTAACTCGTCGAAAGCGGTCTCATAATTCGCACTATCTTTAGAAGTTGCGGCTGCATAGACATAGTCATTTTTCGCTTCATCAAAATATTTCACATATTTTACATCACCGTGTGAGGTCCCTTTGACGCAGTACATTTCAACATCGTGCTTTTGATTGGCTTGAGTGCCTTTAAGCAAGGTGTAATAGCCGTTTTTAGCGACTTGATATTTATATGTTAAGTCAACTTCAAATCTAGCTTCACCTTGACCGCTCTGACCTTTGTTGACTAAATCAAAAGTCAAATTGTTTGGGATCTCTTTATTTCTAATTATGTCCACTATTTCTTTAGCTTTATTTCCATCAATTTCATTCGTGCTGTTGCACGCTGTTAATACAAAGAAAGGGATAAGGAGTAATAATCTTTTATTTTTCATGGTTATACCTCAATAAAATAAAGATACATTTTCTTATGAACTACCTCAATAAAAAAGTGGAAGAGACTTAAATCTATTCCACTTTGATTTAATCTTAACGACGAATTAGTCTAATAAGTTGTTATCGATGATGACTTGGCCATACGCCATACCGAGTCTTAAGGAACTCTTGGTATTGTAGTGCATGCTATCGCCACCTGGTTGACCTGGTTTTAATTCGTTTTCTTCAACAGGGTCAGCATTGCCGTAGATATCAACGAGATAGTTGTTTTCAGCGGAATCAGCAAAACTTTGTTTTGCGGCATTCATATCTTTACTTGTTTGAGCGCCCCATTGTGTGCCAGAGCCTTGATAAATCATGCCATCGATGAAAGCGATGTTTTCGCCGTCTTCATCTCTAGCATAGTCTTTGAAATCTTCTCTGAATTGAGCAACCATATCACCTAATCTTTGTTCATACTTTTTGATCTTTTCAGTAGCAGAATCAGATTCACCTTGGTGCCAGACCCAACCTTTAATGACTGGTTTTAAGCCCATATCTTTGATAAGTTGAAGATTGTTTTCTAAGAATGGTTTGGCAAATGTGTCGTATAAGTTAATTTCTGGGAAGTTACCATCAGCGTCTTTAACTGGCCAGTTATATTGTGTACCACTTTGTTCAAAGCCTGAACCATTGGAGGCCATCTTGACTAAGAAGATTGGGTGATCTTCAGTGGTTTTGTCTTTTAAAGCATACGCTAAGCCAAATTCTGGACCCATTTGATTGGCAGAGTTGCCTAAACCTGGAGCTGTTGGAACAAATAAACCAGCGAATTGGTTTTCTTTGTTTGTAGAGTTGGAAAGTCTGGAGTTGTTGACCAAATTGTTGTGATCAAGTTCACCATAACCAGCGCAGTAGACAGATGATTGGACTGTCTTCATACCAGCGGCAACTTCGTCATAATCTTCAAAACCTAAGTCTTCAAATGCAGCCTTTAAGTTTGAGGCACTACTGCTTGAGTTGCCTTGCATATTGGATTGACCAGAGAGAAGGAAGACTGAGACTTCGTTTGGATCTTTTTGTGGTCCTTGGCTTGTTGGTTGATTATTATTACAGCCAGTGACCGCCATGGCTAAAAAGCCAACGCTTAATAAAAGTAATTTTTTAAAATTTTTCATAGTGTTCTCCTATAAAATTTTCGGATGTTGCTATTATTGTATCATTTATCAAAGATAAGACAAAAGATTTATGTTTCTTTTATGCTTTAATAAAAAACTCCTTATATTAAGGAGTATTTAACAATGGTCGGAACGATCAGATTTGAACTGACGACCCCTTCCACCCCAAGGAAGTGCGCTACCAAGCTGCGCTACGTCCCGATGACGTAATGACATTATACACGCTTTACTAGTAACGTTTGATAACTTTATCAATATTGTGGTCGGTAATGAGGTCGATATGATCAAAGAATTCCTCTTCTTCCTTATCAGGCATTTCAAAAGCGTCGATTAGCTTTAATAAAGCACATTCAGGGATTGGGAATTCTCTTTCTTTATTCTGTTTGATCACTAAATCTCTATCGATATGGAAGCAGATTAAATCAATCTCATCATATAGTTCCCTATATGGTTTGATTAAATCTAAGCGATATTCCTTCTTCGCATTAGTGGCATCCAAAATAACAATGCCTTCTTTATCTTCACTATAGGTTTTGATTAACGAATAAAAAATCTTCCAAACTAGTTCATCTTGGCTTAAGTCTTGTTGATTACCACAGATTTCTTTTCTAATTTGGTCACTACTGATGATATAAACATGTTTTTCTTTATCTTCCCTTAAGGCATTAGAAAAATAAGATTTACCACTACCAGGAACACCAGAAAGAACAACTAAATAATTCATAATATTAAAAATAGGCAAAGAAAAAGTGAATTGTTTGAATCCACTTTTTTGTTTTTTCTTATTTTGCTAAACGCTTTTCAACTTCAGCGTTTACATCGCCGTCTTGCATAGCGACGTCAAGTAAAGCAATAACATCTTCTTCGGTGAGAAGACCACTCTTTACGACTTTGCGTGTGGCTTTCTTCAAGTCCTTCTTAATGACCTTTAATAAAGCTTCGTTTTCTTTTCTTACAGCAATTTTTCTTTTAACACTGCTTAAAAGAGCATCTGGCACGTATTGGGAAATGATTTTCTTTCCTTCACGCCATTGACGATAACAATATGTGTGGCCGCTAATTTGTTTAACGGAGATATAGCCGCATGGTAAGTTGGCAATGTTCTTTTGCACTTGCGCGTATTCATCTACGATTTGCACAAGAGCTTCTACTTCTCTTAGATCTTTTTTCATAAACAAATATTTCCTTAACCTACGATAAAATTATATAAAAAATATTTTATTGATGTCAACAATTCTTTTGATGGTTAAATGCTACAAAAAAGGTGATGTTAACATCACCTCTTATTATGTTAGCCTTTAGAAAGGCTTTTAATTAGTCTTTGATAACTTCTTTCACTACTGATGCAAGGGAAGCGGCCTTTTCCAAATTATTTGGAAGGAAGATTTTTGTCGCTTTACCATCTGCAATCTTGGCGAGAGATTCATAGTATCTTAATGTGACAACTGGATCTGTTGGTTTAGAAGCATTGAGCATCTTGAGACCTTCTGCTTCAGCTTCACGGACGGCACGGATACCATCAGCTTCAGCTTGTTTAACTTTTCTTAAGGATTCAGCTTCACCTTCAGCGCGTAAGATAGCCATTTGTTTTTCGGCTTCAGCGGTGAGGATTTGTGATTGTTTTTGACCTTCGGCCACGAGAATGGCGGATTGTTTTTGACCTTCGGCGAGAAGGACTTTTTCTCTCTTTTCACGTTCCGCTCTCATTTGTTTTTCCATGGCTTCACGGATATCTTTTGGAGGAAGAATGTTCTTCACTTCAACACGGTTGACTTTAATACCCCATGGGTCTGTGGCTTCATCAAGAATCTTTCTCATTTTTTCGTTGATTAATTCTCTAGAAGTTAAGCATTCATCGAGTAAAAGTTCACCGATGATATTTCTTAATGTGGTCGCGGATAAATAGTTAATAGCGGCCATTGGGTTTTCAACGCCATAGGCATATAACTTCGCATCTGTGACAACATAGAAGACAACGGTATCAATTTGCATTGTAACGTTATCTTTTGTAATAACGGATTGAGGTTCGAAGTCTCTGACTTGTTCTTTCATAGAAACTCTAACAGCGATTCTATCAAAGAATGGCATTAACATATGCATACCAACACCCCATGTTGTACGGTAAGCACCGAGTCTTTCAACGATGACTTTTTCTGTTTGTTTAACAATCTTAATATTGCAAATGATAATCAAAATAAAGATGAATATTAATACTGATAAAATGATTAATAACGCAGTTACTACTGGTGGCATTTTATTTATCCTCTACTTTCCTAACTAA
Source organism: Bacilli bacterium (assembly GCA_045116995.1). GTDB lineage: Bacteria > Bacillota_I > Bacilli_A > RFN20 > CAG-826 > RUG14515. The sequence continues at coordinate 8,950 of JBGUMU010000108.1, read as the reverse complement.
TAATTTGTTACCTTGAATGGCAACGACTTCCACAACGCTTTTGGCAGCGATTGTTTCTTTTCCGTTTGTGCTAATGGCGGTCCAAAGGACATCATTTAGTCTACAAACACCTGGTTCAAAAGGTTTAATCTCTTCTTCTAATAAACCTCTTTTACCTACTAAGCTATCAACATTGGAGCTGATAACGTTGTTCTTTTTCGAATACTTCAGCGATAACGGTCTTAACGCTATTAATGTGATCGCACTCACAACCACAAACACTATTACTTGCACCCACCATGGAATTGTTACATCTGGGATGAGTGAGAATAATGAGAGCACTAATGAGACTAATGCCCCAGCGGCAAACCAAATCGATACTAATGCTGGACCCATGCATTCGATTATCACCATGATAATCATAATGCCGAGCCAGATAGCCCACATCCAATCTTCAAATGGCATACTACTTTTCTCCTGTCTTTATGGTTAGGACATTTTCCACACTGTCCCAAGTGGTTTCAAATTGTGTTGGCTTATTAGTGAATGGAATTCTTAAAGCTTCGCTAATTTGTTTAATTAATTGCACCGAAGAAATACGGGCGAAACTCTTATGGAATTCAATCTTGAGTAAACAACATTCATCTAAAGCGCCTGATTCAACGACTTCTTTAGTAAGTGGTTGAATGACAACATTATTCTTATCATCCATACCGACTTGTACTTTGTAAGCTGTATCTAGTGGATACATCGCAGTCGTATTTAATGTGATGTTATTTGCGTAAAATGACGCGACACCGTTACGGTCTTTAACATTAAACCATTTAATCATAAAGAACCTCCTTACCAATAATATACATAAAAATACATTGATATTCAATATTATTCTTTGTTTATTTTTAATTTAGATGTTGGCAAAGAAAAAAGACGACGCTTTCGCATCGTCTTTATTGATTTAGTTATTCAGTATTAGAGACCGAATTTTTTGATTCTTTCTAATCTGGCTTTCGCGTAATTTTCACACTTTGTTAAGAGTTCTTCAGCGTTTGCTGGGTTGACACGTGGAAGTTGTGAGAATCTTGTTTCAGTCATGACGAAGTCTCTTAACTTGCTGAAGTCTGGATCCTTCATATCAAGTGTTAATGCTGGTTTGCCTTCGGCTTCATTACGTGGATCGTATCTGAAGATTGGGAAGTAACCACATTCAACGGCTAATCTTTCTTGTCTCATGGAGTTAGCAAGACCGCCTTTAATACCGTGGTTAGCACATGGAGCGTAGCAGATGACTAAGGATGGACCATCATAGCTTTCGGCTTCTTTTAAGGCCTTAATCGCGGCGATTGGGTTAGCACCTAAGCTGATTTGTGCAACGTAGACGTTACCATAGCTCATCGCGATGAGGGCGAGGTTCTTCTTGGCTGTTGTTTTACCAGAAGCGGTAAATTTAGCGATAGAACCTGTTTGAGAAGATTTGGAGGATTGACCACCAGTATTGGAGTAGACTTCTGTATCTAAGACTAAGATATTGACGTCTTCTTCGTTAGCGATAACGTGGTCTAAACCACCGTAACCGATATCGTATGACCAACCATCACCACCGACGATCCAAACGGACTTATCAGCTAAGTCTCTTTCATAAGTTAAGACTTCTTTGACACCCTCGTCCTTGCTGGCTTTAACTAAGGCCACTAATTCAGGAACGATTGTGCGCATGGCTTGTCTATTCTTGATGTTAGCGTAGTATTCGTCAATCTTAGCGGCTAATTCTGGTTCAAGACCTCTTTCTTTAGCAGCGTTGAAGATTTCAATGATGGCTTTGATCTTAGCGTTTGTAGCGACTCTCATACCATAACCGAATTCAGCGTTATCTTCGAATAAGGAGTTAGCCCAGGCAATACCTTGACCATCTTTATCAGTGCAGAATGGAGTTAATGGAGTAGAACCACTATAGATGGAGGAACAACCAGTTGCGTTAGCAACGAGCATATCTTTACCAAATAATTGGGAAACTAATCTGTAGTATGGGGTTTCACCACAACCAGCGCAAGCGCCGGAGATTTCCATATATGGCATTAAGAAGCCAACACCCTTAACACTATTTTGTAAGGCGGCTGGTAATCTATCAGCTTTATATGTGACGTGCTTGTATAAGTAAGCAGCAGCTTCTTCTTGAGCGAATTGAGATTTGGCTTCGACCATTTCAAGAGCGTTCTTGCCAGTCTTATTGGCCATACATTCACTCACGCAGAGACCACAACCAACGCAGTTACGTGGAGAAACTTGGATACGATATTTGAGGCCTTGTAAACCTGGACCCATGGCGTTAACAGCTTCTTTAGCTAATTCTGGAGCTGCTTCGTATTCTTTTTCATCCATTAAGATTGGACGAATTGTCGCGTGTGGGCAGACGAACGCACATTGGTTACATTGGATACAGGCTTCTGGGTGCCATAATGGAACTCTATCAGCAATGGAACGTCTTTCGTTGAATGTGATATCGTTTCTCATTGTGCCATCTAATAATTCATATTCCATGAATTTGCTGACTGGGAGGTCATCACCACCGAGGTTACCAATCACGGAGACATAATTATCGAAGTAATCGTCACCAGTTAATTGTCTTTCGGTCTTTGGTTCGAGTTTAGCCCATGTTGGGTCAACTTTGACTTCTCTTAAGCCTTCTGTACCGGCATCAATGGCTTTCCAGTTGAGTTCGACAACGTCTTGACCTTTTTTGCCATAGGCTTTTTCAGCAAACTTCTTCATCCAGTGGTTGGCATCATCATATGGCATGATGTCTTGGTTTAAATAGAAGAAGGAAGCTTGGAGAATGGTATTGGTATGTCTACCCATACCGATTTCAGCAGCGATCTTATTGGCGTCGATAACATAGAATTTCGCGCCTTTTGTCGCCAATTGATATTTGACACGGTTTGGCATCATCTTCACTAAGGTTGCGTCATCCATATCAGTATTGAGTAAGAATGTACCACCTTGTTTTAAGTTCTTTAACATATCGAACTTGAAGAGATATGTATCTAAGGAACAGGAGATGAAGTCAGCGTTTTGGACATAGTATGTACTATGGATTGGGGATTTACCGAATCTTAAGTGAGAACGGGTAACACCACCAGCTTTACGGCTATCATAAGCGAAGTAAGCTTGAGCGTATTGACCTGTCGCATCACCAATAATCTTAATAGAAGATTTATTAGCGGAAACTGTACCGTCAGAACCTAAGCCATAGAATAAGCAGGATGTGTAATCACCTTTAACATGGTAATTGTCATCAACTGGAATGCTTAAGTGTGTGACATCATCGTTAATACCGACTGTGAAGCCGTTCCAACGATTGTCCGCTTTTAAGAAGTCGAAGACAGCCTTCATATCTTTTGGTTGTGTATCTTTTGAAGATAAACCATAACGGCCACCTAAAACTTCAACGTTTTCTAAGCCAGCAGCATTGAAAGCAGCAACGACATCTTCATAGAGAGGTTCGCCAGCAGCACCAGCTTCTTTTGTTCTGTCTAAGACCGCGATGTGTTTAGCACTCTTTGGTAAGACGGCTAATAAGTGTTTCGCGGAGAATGGACGATAGAGATGGACTTTGATAAGACCAAGTTTTTCGCCTTTCTTATTTAAGTCATCAATAACTTCGGTGATGGTTTCTGTAACAGAACCCATAGCGATGATGACTCTATCAGCGTTCTTATCACCATAGTATGTGAATGGAGCGTATGGACGACCTGTAAGTCTTGTGGCTTCTTTGAAGTACTTTTCAGCGACTTCAATGACTTCTTCCACTTTCTTGTTTTGAGCTTCTCTACCTTGGAAGTAGATATCGTCGTTTTCCGCACCACCACGTGTGACTGGGTGTGTATGTGGGTTTAAAGCTCTAGCTCTGAACTTTTCAACCTTATCCATTGGAAGTAATTTCTTCCATTCAGCATCATCGATGAATTCAACGTTTTGAATTTCGTGAGAAGTTCTGAAACCATCGAAGAAGTGACAGACTGGATATTCAGCATCGATAGCGGTTAAGTGGGCAACGTTTGTTAAGTCAGCGATTTCTTGAACACTGTGTGCACAAATCATTGCGATGCCTGTTTGACGAATCGCGTAAATATCTTGGTGATCACCGAAGATGGATAAGCTACGTGTCGCTAAGCTACGAGCAGAAACGTGTAAAACGGCTGGTAATAATTCACCAACCCATTTGTAGATGTTTGGAATCATTAATAATAAGCCTTGGGAAGCAGTATATGTAGCTGCTAAACCACCAGCTTGAAGGACGCCGTGAACTGCACCAGAAGCACCGGCTTCGGATTGCATTTCGCTAACTTTGACAACTGAGCCAAAGAAGTTCTTACGGCCTTGGGAAGCATAGACATCAATATTCTCCGCCATTGGTGAGGATGGAGTAATTGGGTAGATGCCAGCAACTTCAATATAGTTGTAAGAGCCAATTGCCGCCGCGGTATTACCGTCGACAGATAGCATGGTCTTTTTAATTTCGGACATGTAAAATCCCTCCTAAAATACCGATAATATTATACGAGCATGTATGCGCGTTTACAAGGACACAAATAGTTATTTTTCCCTTACTATTTTGTGTGAAGTTTTTATTGTTGATTGGACCAAGAAAAAACCTCTCGTCTAGCAATCGAGAGGTTGTATTCTATTATTTTTTCTTTTTAAGTTCTGCTAATTCGTCATTTACGAGACGTTTTAGAACCCTTAAGTCTTTTTCATTTAAGACAAGATTACGGTCCACCATGCCGGCGAAAGTCATCTTTTTATAAACGAAGTCACTGACTGATTCATATTCCACCACATCTCTTCTTGTCGCGGTGACTTTATGAACAGGCGCAGCTTTCTTATCTTCCTCATCTTGAATATATGCCTTAATTTGAGGAATAAGGGCTAATAAGTCATAAGAAGGATCCATGTTGAGGATGGGGTCAAAATAGGAGAGATTCTCCGCAATAACTTCTGGATAGACACCCACGATACGCGATAATCTTTCACAAGTCATATATTTGACTTTGTTTTTGCTCATCGCATTTAAATATTTTTTTAAAACAGCAACACTAGGTCCCTTCATATGCATATACCTTCTTTTAGTATATTTTATTGCATATTTCTAGGTTATACAACCCTACTACATGCCATGGGCAATTTCAGCGGAGAAACAAGCGATGGTATAGATAATGCTGAAGAGGATTGTTGATCCAGCAATGCCAAAGAGGACTGCAGCTTGACGACCTTTTAATTTGAAGTTTCTATGTAATAAACCGTAGAAGGTGTAATAGGAAACGATATATATTGGGTAGAACAAAAGCGCGAATACGAGCGAGAGAGAAGATTCAATTAACAACGTTCCAATGACTAAACCAATAGTAGCAAAACCAGCGTGATAGATGATTTCTTGATATGGTTTATCAGTGTCTGGTTTACCTGCCCATTCACTAGAAGGATCTTTTTCTAAGATAAAGGCCACAACACCTAAGGCTGCCACAGAGAAGAATATCACTACAGTGGACCAGAAAGCAGATAGATTCAATGCTAGTGATTCTAAATCTGAAGTTTCAAAGAAACTAATTCTGTTAGAACAGATGAGTTCGTTGAATAAAGTAGAGACCCAAGCAATTGCCCCGACGATTGATGGGCCTTCGGCAAAGCGTGTAGCATCTGAAACTGAACATCTGATATAGGAAACGCAGACAAAGAGGAAGAAGTTTAGGAAGAATTGGCCTAAGAACAACGTGATCGCTGAGTTAATAAATGTATTACTACGCGAAACAAGTAAATATGATAAGAAGAATTGGCCAGCACCCACTAATAAGGCGACAAAATATAAGACTATATACCAATGATAAGCCAAGAACCCTATTGGGTCTTTAGCGGTGTAATTCTTAAATAGTAAGATGGAGACCAAAACAGCGAAAGAGAAGGTGAAAGAAATACAGACAGTAATTAAAGTCGAAAGATGTTCGCCGATTCTAATATTGTTATTTTTGAATCCAACTTGTCGATATAGGTCACTTCTCGCTAACGAATAGCGGTAATTCATATTGAATAACGGAAGAACCATCATTGTGATGAAAAAGAATGCAAGTAAAGAAGAAGTGCAACTAGTATCTAGCATTTGGAGATAGCTATAACCATAATAACTGCGTTCAAACGACACTTCAGCAGTACTAAAGAAAGCAGCAGCTAGAAAGAGGACAGAAAGGACAACAAAGAGTGGGAGCTTTCTAATGATTGATAGTTTTAAATATCTTTTCATATTATTTGTTATCCTTTCTAGCGTCGAGCATTTCTAAGGCAATTAATTCATCTGGATCGATAGCGATCTTTTCTAAGAGCACCACGTCCATCTTTTCGCGGATATTTGTTTCATCGATTTCATCGTAGAAAACAACATTGCATAATGAACCCACTTTTTTGAAAGAGAGTATACGATAGCCAAGGGCTTCTAAGTCTTTTTGTTCAAGCGCACCCTTTACGAGGATTTGGTACTTAACAAAGTTCTCACCAAGATGTTCAACATCACCGGTTTTGCCGCAGCGACCTTTAGAAAGAAGGATGAAACTATCACATAATCTTTCTAAGGATGAAATATTGTGGGAGGAAACAATGTATGTTTTTTTATCCGCATCTTTGATAATTTCCTCTCTAACTGTTGCTAAGACAAGTGGATCTAAGCCATCAAAAGCTTCGTCTAATAAGGCGTACTTTGCTTTGCTCGATAAAGCGATGGCAATAAAGAACTGTCTTCTCATACCTTTTGAATAGGTTGAAACCTTTCTTTCAATCGGCAAGGAGAGTTTGTTCATAATATCTCTAAACTTGTCATTATCTAAGTCAAATAGCGTTGAATAGAATTCAAATGTTTGACTAATAGTCATATTGTGTGGAGCGTATGGGTTATCAGGAAGGAAGAATAAGTTTCTCTTTGTTTGAACATCCTGATTTGATAATCCATCAATGGTGATTGTGCCTTTATCCGCTTGATAGACATCACTGATGAGTCTTAACAATGTGGATTTACCTGCACCATTTTCACCAATGAGACCATTGATACCGGAATTGATGGTGATTGATAAATCATCAACCGCTCTCACAGAACCGAACGTTTTAACTAGATTTTTAATCTCAATCATTGTTGATTTCCTCCAATTCCTTAATAATCTCTTCTTTGCTATATCCTTTATTAATAATCTCTTTTAATTCGCTCCTCAGCGCAGCGGATCTGTCCACTTTCTTTTTATGGACGTAGAAACCTTTTTTAGGAATAGATACTAGGTATCCATCTTCCACCATTAAAGAGAATGCTCTCTGTACGGTATTAGGATTAGCGCTATACGCTAGTCCTACTTCTCTAACAGAAGGCATCGCATCTCCTTCTTTATACGCACCCATATCTATGAGGCGTTCATAGAATTCTTTAATCTGTAAGAAGATTGGTAATTTTTCGTTCATAATCTGTATTAACTGTATTATCTGTATTAATTGTATACACACAGATTTTTGAAAGTAAATAGAAAAAATAATTATTTGATAAAAACAATAAAAAAGTTAAAGAAAAACCCTCGATTTTACTCAAGGGTTATTGTTCATTAAGCTTCTCTATAATAGGTCACGCCATCTTTAGTGAATTGGTATCTATCACCGACTAATTCGACATCCATTTGTTTGGATTCGAGTTTGTTTTTCTTCACTTCTTCGGTGTAATTAATGGAAATCTTTTCTTTCTTATATTTGATAACGAAGCAGTCACTAGTCTTTTCACCTTTTTTGGTTTGTTCCACCATGGTGGCGTCTTCTTTGACTTCGATAACTTTGTTATCTATTGATTTATATGTTCCAATAAATGGCATTCTGCCCCAGATGGAATCTGTTTCGTTTTCCCATTCTTCGTTACCAAGTTTAACCGCACCACTTGTGACATTGAGTTTGATTTCTCTGGTGCTGTCATTAGCGAAGTGCACTACCGCACGGTTATATGTGTCAAGGTGTTGTTCCATGATAGGTATGCCATACTTGTCATATGCTTGTTGACCACGGAAGTTAAGAACAGGGGTTTCAGTTCTCTTAGTTTCTGTTTCGGTATATTCAATCCAGCCTTCTTCTGTGACTTCACCCATTTCCACGTGAACGACATGATAGTTATGGAGAATACCATTATTATTACTAGGATTCTTCATATCAGTGATTTGCCAGAAGGAGAGGTAAATACCATATTTACCTTCAAATGGTTTGATATAGTTTAATTCATCATCTCTAATACGAGCGTTTTCATTGTTGATAGCGATGTTATTTCTAACAATAGCGGAGACGGTAAGAACACCGACGAGAGCAAGGGCTAAAGAGGCAGAGAAAATAGGAACAAATAATTTCTTATTGTTTCTTGGAGTAACAGGTTTATTCACTAATTTTTGTGAAATGAAAGAAGGATCGACAACTAGTTTATCGAAACTCTTGTTGGCTTTTGCTTTTAATTTGTTTTTAAACGACATACCTTAACTCCTTTTTTAACTTATCTTTAGCTTGCTTATATATCAATCTAGCGGTGCTAGATGGGATACCTGTTTCTTCAGTTATCTCGTCCCATGTCATTTCAAATATGGCTTTATAGTAGACGACGATAACTTCTTTGTTACTTAATAGAGGTTCTAGGATATTTAAGACGTTATTGCTCTTATCTGTTTCCCCATACATCTCATCAATTAGTTCTGATTTAACGAGGTGAGCATCTTTTCTAATAAAGTTAATAGCCTCGTTTTTAGCGACGGTACAGATGAACTGTTTTAAGCCATCTGGATTTTTCACACTCTCACGATTTTGTAGGACCTTTAAGAAGGTATCAGAAAGGATATCGTTACAGTCATCTTGGTTTTTAACGTAAGTGGCAATCACAAAATATGCCAGGTTACGATATTCCCTGTACACCATTTCAGTAGCTTCT
>JBGUMU010000107.1:0-4651 GCA_045116995.1 Bacilli bacterium | reverse complement strand
TAGCCAAGAAGCTGGTGAAAGACTCATTAAATATGGGCCTAACAAATTACCAGAGAAAAAGAAAACCCCGCTTTTTTTAGTGTTCTTGAGTCAGTTCAATGACCCAATGATTTTCATCCTTTTAGCGGCCGCTCTTTTGAGTGTAGCGATTTCTATTTATCAAGTATTCTCACCATCTGTTCAAGAAAAGCCATCTACGATGGAAATCATTAGTGATCCAGCGATTATCATGGCGGTTGTCATTCTTAACGCTACTATTGGTACCATTCAAGAAAACAAAGCGGAAAAATCATTAGAAGCTTTAAAAAAGATGTCTTCACCAACCTGTGTGGTGAGACGTGATGGTAAACTCATCGAACTAAAAGCCGAAGAACTAGTTATTGGTGATATCGTCGTCTTAGAAGAAGGTAGAACCGTTCCAGCGGATCTCCGTTTAACTGAGGCTATTAACTTAAAAACTGATGAATCATCTTTGACCGGTGAATCTTTGCCAGTAGAAAAAGACGCTAATATTGTTTTCACTGATGAAGTTGGCGTTGGCGATAGAGTCAATATGGTTTATATGTCCACACCTGTCGTATACGGTCGTGGCGAAGGTGTTGTCGTTAGGACTGGTATTGATACCGAAACCGGTAAAATTGCTAAATTACTCTCCGAAGGAGAAGATGATACAACTCCATTACAAAAGCAACTTGCTAAGTTATCTAAATTCTTAGGTTTATTAACAATCGCTATTGTTGTTCTTATCTTTGGCATTCAATTAATTGATCTTGCTAAGAGCAATGGCGGTTCTAAAGGTTGGCTTGGCGGCATTATTGATAACTTCATGTTCGCTATCTCATTAGCGGTTGCTGCTGTCCCAGAAGGTTTACCTGCAGTTGTCACAATCGTCTTAGCCTTAGGCGTCCAAAAGATGGTCAAAGCCAATACCATTGTGCGTAAATTACCATCTGTGGAAACATTAGGTGCTGTCAGTGTGGTCTGTTCTGATAAGACCGGTACATTAACACAAAACAAGATGACAGTGGTGCGTGCTTACTTAAATGAACAACTCGTTGGTGGAGATGAAATCTTCACTGATAACTATAAATTCTTATCCATGGGTTTATCACTCTGTTCTAACGCTTCTGTTGATGAAGGTTTATATGGTGATCCAACTGAAATTGCTTTAGTGGAATACGCTAATAAGATGAATCAGCATAAAGGTGATTTAGAAAAACTTGCGCCACGTATTAATGAATATCCATTCGATTCTGTCCGTAAGATGATGTCCACTCAACACGATTATGAAGGTAAAAAGATTATCTTCACCAAAGGTGCTATCGACTCCATCTTAAAAGTCGCTGATAGAATCTCTATTAACGGTGAAGTAAGAAAGATTACAGAAAAAGATAAAGAAAACATTATGAAAGCCTCTGACACAATGGCAGTGGATGCCCTTCGTGTTTTAGGCCTTGCTTATACATACGCTGATGAACTTAAGGAAGAAAACCTAGTCTTCGTTGGCTTAGTGGGTATGATTGACCCACCAAGACCAGAATGTAAGAACGCTGTTTCTATCTTTAAGAAAGCTGGTATCACAACCATTATGATTACTGGTGACCATAAGACAACAGCTTTAGCAATTGCTAAAGAATTAGGCATCGCTGATGAAAACGGCGAAGCCTTAAGTGGTGAAGAAATTGATAATTTAACACCAGAACAACTACAAGAAAAAGTGAAGACCGTGCATGTCTTTGCCCGTGTCTCTCCAGAAAATAAAGTCCAAATCGTGACCGCGATTAGAAATAACGGTAATATCGCCGCGATGACTGGTGATGGCGTTAACGATGCCCCAAGCTTAAAACAAGCGGATATTGGTATTGCTATGGGTATCACCGGTACTGATGTTGCTAAAGGTGCCGCTGATATGGTCTTAACTGATGATAACTTTGCTTCCATTGAAAAAGCAGTGGAAGAAGGCCGTGGTATCTATACCAACATCAAGAAAACAGTCTTATTCTTATTATCCACTAATATTGCAGAAGTCTTAGCGATGTTTGCTATCGTTATTATGTCTCTCTTCTTAGCGGCTAATAACTTACCAACACCTTTACTTGCCACCCATATCCTATGGGTTAACTTAATTACTGACTCTCTTCCAGCGGTCGCCCTTGGTGCCGATGAAAAAGAAAGTGGCATCATGGATGATAAGCCACGTAATCCAAAAGAATCCCTATTCTCTAAAGGCGGCTATGCCATTACCTTTGGTTATGGTTTACTAATTACATTAACTACTGTCTTTGCTTTCTTAATGATTCCAGTCTTTGAAGGTGGGGCAAGATCCTTACAACAGATTGCGGAATTATTAACCACTAACGAAGCCATTCGTATGCAATCACAAACTGCTGCGTTCTGTGTCTTATCCTTATCAGAACTCTTCCATATGTTAGGTATGACTTCATTAAGGAAGTCCTTTGTCCATAACTTCTGGAGTAAGAACTGGTTATTATGGTTATCATTCGTTATCGGTATTGCTTTACAGGTTGCCGTTGTCAATATTCCTGGCTTAAATAAATTCTTCTCATGCGCGCCACTAGATTTCGCACACTGGGGTATTGTTGTTGCTTTAAGCGTTGCGCCACTCATTGTACATGAGATTGTAGCCTTAGTTCTCTTTATAAAGAGAAAAGCTAGTAGATAGTATTCTCTCCTCTCAGTAGAGTTAGATATTTTTATAGTAGTGTGCTTAATTATTGATAAGTAATTATCATTTAAGCATGCAAAACGAAAAGCGCATTATTATTATCGGTGCCGGTGTGGCTGGTTTATCTGCGGGTATCTATGCAGAACAGCATGGTTTTCATGCGATCTTATTAGAAAAGAATCCATCCGTCGGTGGTATGTGCACAGGCTGGTATAGAAAAGGTTTCTATCTTGATGGCTGTGTCCACTGGTTAACAGGCACTAAAGAAGGCACACTTCTAAATGAAATGTGGAAGAACGTTGATGCCTTTAGAAGCCAAGATGATATTTTATATCTTCCATCTTGGGGTACTTTCGAATATGAAGGACAAAGAGTCACTTTATGGAGAGATTTAGACCGCGCTGAAAAAGAGTGGAAAGAAGTCTCACCGGTTGACTCCAAAATGATTCATAAATTCTTTAAGATGGTTAGAGATTTCACTAAAGTGGAACTCCCCTTAGACTTACCTTTAAGCATGATTCCGTTAAATCGTAAGATGGCTTTAGGCTTAAGAGTTTTATCAGTTTGGCCATCATACTTAAAGACCATGTTCCAATCATGCGAAGAATTCGCCGCTAAATTTAAATCACCAGTCATTAGATATGCTTTAACCAAAGCCCAAATCGGTACTGGTAACTTATTCTCCATGATTTATAGCTACGCTACTGTAGTTATGGGCGATGGTGGTATTCCAGTTGGAGCGTCTAAACCAATGGTGGAACGTATGAAAGAAAAATTCATCGCTTTGGGTGGCGCTTTAAAGTTAAACGCTAATGTCGATAGTGTAATCGTTGAAAACGGTACCGCTAGAGGCGTGAAGTTAATGAACGGTGAAGAATTCAAGGGTGACTATGTCATCTCTTGTTTAGATACCAACTACACCTTAAAGAGATTGTTAAGAGATCAATATAAATTCCCAGCTTTCCAAAAGCGTTTCGATGATCCAGTGAGACATCAAGCTCCAAGCTGCATGTTAATGCACTTCTCTGTTAAGAAGAACAATAACTTACCAATTCCATATACATTTGAATGCAAGCCATTTAACGTCGGTGGTATTGAAATCAATCACTTAACTATTCGTAGTTACTCTTATGATGAAACATTCACTAGAGGTGATAAAACAGTCCTTTCCGTGATGGTGGATCAAAGTAACGTGCAATATCCATACTGGAGAAAGTTATCTAAGAATAGACAACTCTATTTAAAGATGAAGCAAGAAATCGCTGAAGAAGTGAAATCTAGAATCATCAATCATATTCCAGATATTGGTGAATTAGAAACATTAGATGTTTCCACTCCATACACATTCAACCATTACGTTAATACCTCTAATGGTGTTTATATGAGTTTCTTATTCTCTAAAAGAGATCCAATGTTTGCCCATAGTGGTATGCTTAGAGGTCTTAAGAACTTCTACTTATCTGGCCAATGGTTACAAGGACCTGGTGGTTTACCAATCGCGATGACTCAAGGTAAATTTGCTATTCAAAGAATATGCAAAAAAGAAAAGTTATCCTTTGTCTTCTCCCCAGTTCCAGAAAAGAAAAAAGCCTAATCTTTATTCAATAAATAAAAAGAATAATTTATTGTTGCAACTCATTTTAATTTTTACTATTATTATTAAGCGACTAAAAAGAATTACCACCTGCCGACTTGGCGCAATCTGGTAGCGCAACTGAATCGTAATCAGTGGGTTGCAGGTTCAATTCCTGTAGTCGGCACCAGCAAAATTGGGTATTTAGCTCAGCTGGGAGAGCATCTGTTTGACGTACAGAAGGTCGGCGGTTCGATCCCGTCAGTACCCACCAAATTAGTGAAATAAGCCCTGACAAAGGGCTTTTTTACAAGAAGCACGCGTAGTTTAGTGGTAGAACTTTAGCTTCCCAAGCTAATCGTGCGGGTTCGATTCCCGTCGCGTGCTCCATT
>JBGUMU010000106.1:0-2424 GCA_045116995.1 Bacilli bacterium | reverse complement strand
CCTTCAATAGCTTTTGCTAGTGTTTTAGCCATTTGGTCAGCGGATAAGTGGATTAATAAATCAGTAACACCGACGATTGGATCTTTTGGATCATCACCGATATTGATATCGACGACTGAACCATCTTTCTTACAAACCACACCGATTAAGGCTAGTGGAATTGTTGTCCATTGATATTTTTTGATACCACCATAATAGTGAGTATCACCTAAGGCAAAGCCTTTAGATTCATAGAATGGATGTTCTTTTAAGTCTAAACGTGGGGAGTCAATATGGGCTCCTAAGATTCTTAAACCATTTTCAATTGGTTCTTTGCCGATAATGAATGCGGCAACATTTTTCTTTTTGTTAATGAAATAAACACGATCACCAGCTTTAACGGATTTAACTTCTTCAGCGTTCTTAAAGCCATTGGCTTTTAATAACTTTTCTGCTTCACGAACCGCTAATCTTTCGTTTTTAGCGATAGTAATGAAATCTTTATAGCCTTCAGCGAAGTCCATCACTGGTTTTTTGTCTTTATACTTTAACCAAGCATTTTTGCGATACATAACTAATCTTCCTTTCTTAAATTTCGATACTGGTATCATTCTATAACATTTTTTTGAAATGTTAAGAAATACGCTTATTTATTTTTCTTTAGTACTTTGCTTAATCCCTTTTTCGCTGTTTCACGATATCCAGCGTGTAAGTCTTTTCCAGTTAAATACATTGTTAATAATGATTCATCAAATGTGACTTTCGCGGTTTCTATTGGCATGATATCAACAATAGAAGCGGCATTAATTGCCTTTAGGGCAAATATCGCACATCTTTCAATGCATGGGATTTGAACATAGCCTTTAACTGGATCACAGGTTAAACCTAATGAATGTTCTAACGCTACTTCAGCGGATTGGGCTATCTTTTTATATTCATAATTAAGAGCGGTTGCAATCATCGCTGCACCCATCGCACACGCTACACCTATCTCTGCTTGACATCCTGCTTCCGCACCTGAAATAGAAGCATTGGTTTTGGCTAGTAAGCCAATAAGACCCGCTACTAAGAAGCCTTTACGAATATCTTCATAAGGAACTTTCTTCATTTCTAGATATTTAACTACACCTGGTATAACACCCGCACTACCACAAGTTGGCGCAACCACTATGACACCACCAGCAGCATTTTCTTCACTCGCAGCAAATGAGGCAATAGCGACGTTAGTTTGGATATCATTTTCTTTATGTTCTTTAAGCATGTTTTCATACATGACTTTAGCTTTTCTTTTAACGTGTAGTTCACCAGGAAGTTCACCTTCCGCAGTGATGCCACGTTGGACTGATTCCTTAATAGCGCTATATATTTCATCGATATAAGAGAGAATACTTTCGCCTTCGTGGAATAAAACATATTCCCATAAAGAATAACCATATTCTCGGCAATAATGCATGATTTCAGATAAGGTATGATGTGGATATAAATCACTACCGTCTTGCTTCTTTTCCTTATTTATCGAAATAGCGCCACCACCGATGGAAGCAATAACATCTTTCTTTTTAGCACCACTTTTTAAGGTAGTTTCAAAGATCATCGTATTAGGATGTTTGGTCTTTTTTCTAGCGTCAAAAACAATACGATGATTAATACCTTTTAAATATTTATCAATAATGTAATCAGTTAAGTGACCTTTGCCTGTGGAGGCTAAAGAACCACATAATGTGACTTTGATGCTTTCAATATCTTGATATGTTTCTAGGATATATTTAACCGCATTAGTGGGCCCTATCGTATGTGAACTGCTTGGACCATGACCAATATAAAAGACATTTTTAATTGATTGCATATTAATTTCCTAGTTCATCGTTGATGATTTGAAGAGCTTCTTCAGTCACTTCATCTTCATCAAGATTAGACATATCTAAATAATTAGGGGTGAAGACAAAGTCTTGATCTCTTAATTCATTAATATAATCAGCAAATCTTTCTAAAGAATAATCTAGATTCATTGAACGATGAGCGATATGTCTGTTTGGTAATCTATCTAAGAATCTTTGATAGAGTAATGGGATATCACCAGTAAGAATAAGTAACACGACGTTGTAATTATATTCATCCGCAATACCTTTTATTTCTAATAATTCTTCTGTACGGAAATTAGCTTCTAAGATTAAGTCGTTACCCACAAGAGCGCATTGCTTAAAGAAATAGATCATATCTTGCGTAGCAGTTATTGATAGTTGTCTATTTTCTTGACGTGTTTGATAGCCGATATTATCGCACGCTATTTCTTTAAGAGTGTCTTTAATGATATAAGGAATACCTAAAGAATCACTTATGGCAGCGGCGAGAGTTGATTTACCTGCGGCTAAATCACCTGTAATGATAATTAATCTTTGCATAACAAAATAATAATAGCATTTTATAAACAAAAAGAAAGGCGCT
>JBGUMU010000105.1:0-10577 GCA_045116995.1 Bacilli bacterium | reverse complement strand
AGATGGGTTAACTTCACCCTTTAAGATACGACCAACAGCACCAGCACCGACGTCACCTGGGTTACCAACCCATAAGATAGCGGCAACTTTTGGATCTTTTTCTAAAACATCACATTCAAAGATATTGGAAGAGTTGATCACAAAGATAATGTTATCTGTGTGGTTCTTTAATTCATTGAATAATGCTTCTTCGTTTTCAGATAATTGAAGAGCGTGTCTATCAGAAATCTTTTTGTTGCTGGAGTTTGTGGCTGTGCTATCGTGAGCGTTACATGTTTTAACGTCACAACCTTCAGAACCTTCACGGGTAATGACTTGGATAGCCGCACCATTGTATTCGTTCAAGCTTGCCATTAAATCAGCATTGCTTGTAACGGAAGAGATTGGTGTTTCACCGATAACAACTTGAGAGTTACCTTTCCAGTTGTCGTTACCGTTTTTACGGCCACTGCCTGAACTTGAACCCTTGTAGAATGAGAGGGCTGTTGGGTTGACATCAAAGCCAGCGTTCTTTAATGATTGTTCAAAGTCGATAGCGTCAGCGGATTTTGTTGGTTGGGCATCACCGGAACCACCACCACCACGAGCGATCTTGATTGAGTTTTTACCAACGAGAGAAACTTTTTCGTTACCGGCCATTGGTAAGAAAGCTTTTCCAGAATCGTCTTTTCTGTTTTTGAGAAGAACGAAACCTTCGTCTGCCATTTGGGCGTTCACTTTGTAGCCGAATTCAAGGTAGTCAGCTGATTTTGTAACTTCACCGATCCATTCGGCGTTAACAGCACCAGCACCTTTGTTCAAACATACAGGTAAAGCCATAGCGGCAAGAAAAATTGGAATTAATACTTTTTTCTTCATATGTTTTCCTTTCAAAGTAAATTTGCATTATTAATTTTGCCTCAATGCGAGTGCAAAACCGGATTTTATAAATTCATTATCTTCTAGAATCCATAATGCATTAGTATATTCAATATAAATTGAAGGGCTCGTTTATAATATGACAATTCTTATGTGCAGGCAGGACAATCATTAGATTTACCTTTTTAGTAAACATTGATTTTATTTAGATTTCATCAATATTTTTTCCACAAAAAAGACCCTCACTTGGAGGGTCTTAATTGTTTAATTTAACAATTAGGCGTTTTCTTTCTTTTTCTTGCTCACTAAGAGGAGTCCTGCTCCTAAAACAGCGAGTAATGAAACGCTCACCATTGTGGCTTCAAATGAACCAAAGCAACCAGATTTACCCGTCTTGTTTTCGGTCTTAACCGCTGGGGCTAAGAGTTCAAAACTTGAGCCAAATGTTTGTTCACTTTGATCTTCGAATGTCACCTTGGCTAAAACGTGGATGAAACCATTGTAGGCTTTTGTTAATTTACCTTTGATGATATAACCTTCTAAGGTTAAGCCTTGTGGTAATGGAGTGACTGGGTCAATTTCTAAATTGACGGAAGAGACATTCTTATCACCAAATTGTTCTGGAACTGTAATAGAGATTTCAATTTCAGCACCAACGTTAGTTTCAAATCTAGCAAGTTGATAACCATTGAAGCTTAAGCCAGCTTCTTTGATATAATTTTCAACCATGACGCCACAGTTAGCGCATGTCCACATTGTTTCTTTGACGTTTTGTCTTAACATATACCACCAGGTATAGGATTCGACTGTATTACCATCTTTATCGGTATATACTGGAGCGCCTTTGCCATCAAATGCATTGGCATCCCATTTACATTCAATGTGTTCTCTGAAACCATTACTATCTAATTGTTGGTTACAGCCCGCTAAAACACGGTCATTGATGTTTTCATAACAGTAGTTATTAACACTGGAGTTACCACTATGTGTCATATCGGAAATGATGTGACCTTTGAAGCCCCATTCATTACGTAAAACTTCTGTTAATAATGGATAAGAAGCAGCAGTTTCCATTAAACCTAAACGGTTATAGGAAGACATGATGCCCATTGATTTACCTTCTTGAACGACCATTTGGAATGGTTTGAGGTAAATTTCACGTAATGCCTGTTCTGTTAAGAAGGAAGAGACACCTTCACGGTTCTTTTCTTGATCGTTAACAGCAAAGTGTTTGAAGAAGCAATATAAACCTTTATCTGTAGCACCGGCGACAACTCTAGCAGCGATTCTACCCATTAAATATGGATCGGCAGAATAGTATTCAAAGTTTCTACCACCAAATGGTGAACGGTGTAAGTTGACAGCTGGACCAGCCCAACCATATGTTTTGGAAATCTTAGCTTCCATACCAACGCATTCACCTTGTTTTTGCGCTAATCTGACATTGTATGTCGCAGCAACGATTGGAGCGCCAGCCCACCAAATGTATTTGAATTGGGAAGGACCATCACTATCACCAGTGCTTGGTTTGCCCATTCTGCTGATAGCTTGGTTATGGTTACTACCACCATAAGAGAAACCTAACATTTCAGCATATGTCATTTGGTTCATTGCTTCTTCCCAAAGTGGATCATTCATATCAAGACCAACTAAATCTTTGAATTGGATACTTTCATCTTTAGAAAGAGTATTAGCAGGTTGTGTCCAACCTAAAGCTTCGATATCCGCTTTTGTTTTCATGGCTTCAACTGGAATGTATAGACCCTTATTTTCATTGAGTAAGTCTTCCATTTTGAATTCATGAGTGAGGTATTCTTCATAACGGCTAGCCGCTTTAACTGTTCTTTCTTCATCAGTTGGATGAGTTGGAACTTTGGACATATCAACACGTGAATATTGTTCAAATCCAAAATCATTTTCACCTGGTAAACAGCTATAGAAGCCTCTATCAGTGAATCTATTCTTCACTTCGTGACCGGTATAACGGTCTGTTTTGAATTGGATATTTTTACCCACGGTGAATTTGAAGGAATCATATTCTTCGTGAGCGTTCTTGTTAAGGGAGACGACGTATGTACCCTTTTCAAGTTCGTAACCTCTGAACTTATTGTTGTTTTTGTCCGCAAAGTCATAGTTAGCGAAATCTTGTGTATCGAATGTTAAAACAAGTTCTTGTGAGTTACCTGGTTCGATTAATTCAGTCTTATCAAAAGCGCATAAAACTCTATCGGCTTTTTCAATACCGCCGACTTTATATGGGGCTTTCCAATACAATTGGACGACATCTTTACCAGCGACATCACCTGTATTTGTGACTTTAACTTTAACTTGGACTTTGACGTTACCATCTTTGATATTCTTATCTTTGATGTTAGAGTCAATAATTTCTTGACTAAACTTTGTATAGCTTAAGCCATAACCGAATGGATAAATGACACCTTCTTCGCCTTTATACCAATTGTCAGCGGCGGCTTGATCTTTAGCCGCCATATCAGCGTATCTTGTTTCATAATAACGATAGTCAACATAGATACCTTCTTCATAAGCGACATAGGAGGCTGGTTTAACACCGTTTAAGCCACCTTGGACAACTTTGAATTCTTCACCACCACGGGCATTATCCCATCTTGGTGCACTATGTTCTTTATAGGCTTTATCAGTACCATAACTGAGCATTGGGGCACCATCAGCGGCAAATAATGTATCTTGTGGAGCATAGTATTCTTTACCACTTGTGGATCTAACTAAGTTAGTTTGTGAGTTATCAGAGAAGTTTTGATAGGTTGGATCTTTAGTGAAATCACGAGCCCATGTATCAACAGTGTGACCTGATGGGTTAACTTCACCGGTTAAGATTCTACCAACTGAACTTGCACCAACAGCACCTGGGTTACCAATCCAAAGGATAGCTTTAACTTTTTCATCGTTTTCAAACTTATCGCATTGGAAAATGTTACCAGAGTTGATAATGATAATGACATTATCTGTGTGCTTTTTGATTTCTTCAAATAATGCTTCTTCGTTTTCGGATAATTGAAGAGCATGTCTATCAGAAACCTTTTCATTGCTGGAGTTTGTCTTCTTACTATCGTGAGCGTTACATGTTTTAACGTCACAACCTTCACTACCTTCACGGGAGATGACTTGAATAGCGGCGTCATTATATTCGTCTAATGTCGCTAATAAGGAAGCGGAGTAACTACTAATTGGTGTTTCACCAATAGTCACTTCAGAGTTACCTTTCCAGCTATCGTTACCATTAGTTCTACCAGAACCGGATTGAGAGTTATTGGAATAGGATGCACCGCCCCAGTTACTCTTTGCCCAGCTGCCATAGAATTTTTGAATTTGTTCATTCACTTCAAAGCCGTATTCTTCTAAAGCGCCTTTAACGTCTTGAGAAGGATCGCCAAAGAGTTGCCAGTTTTCTTCACCGTTGACGGAACCGGAACCGGAACCACCGCCACCACGGACTAAGTTGCCTGAGCTCTTACCAACAAGGGAAATCTTTTTGCCTTGTGAACTCATAGGTAAGAAATTGTCTTTGTTTTTGAGGAGAACAAAACCCTCATCACAAATTTCCATGTTTAATTTTGAGCCAACCTTAGTGTAATCGGATTGGGATGTTGTGTAATCACCAATAAATTCCGCACTAGCACCACTACGTTGTACTGACAAGCATAAAGGAATAGCCATGCCCAAAATAATAGCAGGGAATAAAAGTTGTTTTTTCATACTTCTTTCCTTTCAATTATGTATATAACTGTTTGTTTCCTAACGAATACAAACGACTACTATACTATTATCACCTTAATATTCTACTTTTTGAATAACAAAAAGATTTTTTGCTTGGAAAACATAAAAGAAAAGAGCAAAATGCCCTTTCCTTAATACTAAATATAATTAGATATAATCTTAATTTTTATTAAAATATAGTTTGTGCGCGTAGCCCACTGGTTCTTCAGTGACATTAATGCCTAACGCTGTTAAGGTTCTTAAGTCAGCATCGGATAAAATACATGAACAATGCGCTTCACTACCTTTAAGCTTAGGAATTTGCTTAAGCGCGAGTTCCGCTAAGGGGTTGCTATTAGCCTGAATAGCCAAGGCGATTAAGATTTCTTCTGCTCTGATACGTGGATTTTCTTTCTTTAATGGACCGGTTTTTAAATCCGCCATAGGAGTAACCACGTGTGGTGAAATAAGATGGATACTATCATCAATCTTGCCTAATACTTTCAATGTATTAAGAAGCATTGCCGCTGGAGCACCTAATAATCTAGAACGTTTACCGGTGATAATCTTGCCATTAGGTAGTTCAATAGCGACCACTCTTTCTTTACACTTTTTGGCCTTTTCTAAACAAGCATTAACGCACTTTCTATCAGCGGTTGTGACACCGACTGCGGTCATTAACGATTCTTCTTTAGTAATTGTGTCATCATCAAACTTACCTAAGTAGACATTCTTTCTTGCTTGATAATATCTTCTAATGATTTCTTGTTTACTTGCTTCACAAGCGGCAGCGTCATTAACAATCGCAAAACCCACCATATTAACACCCATATCGGTTGGAGATTGATATGGAGATGAGCCATAAATCTTTTCAAAGATGGTTTTTAATAATGGGAATGTTTCAATATCACGGTTGTAGTTTGTGGTGGTTAAGCCATATGCTGCTAAATGATATGGGTCAATCATATTGACGTCCGCTAAATCGACAGTCGCTGCTTCATAAGCTAAGTTAACAGGATGTGGCAATGGAAGATTCCAAACTGGGAATGTTTCATACTTCGCATAACCTGATTTAATACCACGGTTCATATCATGGTATAACTGGCTTAAACAGACAGCCATCTTGCCTGAACCAGGACCTGGAGCGGTGACAACGATTAATGGTTTTGTGGTTTCAACATATTCGTTCTTTTCAAAACCATCACTACCGAAAACAGAGACTAGGTTATGTGGATAACCCGCGATTGTATAGTGTTTATAAACTTTAATACCATTCTTTCTAAGTTTGGTACCAAAAGCCTTAATAACTGGGCTTTCTTCATAGAAGCAGAAGACCACACTACTGACGTATAAGCCAGCGGCTTGATAAGCATCAATAAGTCTTTCAACTTCTGATTCATAGGTAATACCTAAGTCATTACGAACTTTATTTGTTTTAATGTCGTTAGCGTTTACCGCCATAACGATTTCAGCATCATCCTTTAATGTTAATAACATTTGAAGTTTTGAATCTGGTTCAAAACCTGGGAGAACTCTACTAGCGTGGTAGTCATCGAATAACTTACCACCGAATTCAAGATAAAGTTTTCCACCGAAGGATTTAATGCGCTTTAAAATCTCCTGACGTTGGATTTTCAGATATTCTTTATTATCAAAGGCTAATTTCTTTTTATTCGTCGGCATAATTGTCAAAGTATCCTTGGATTAAGACAACTGGTGTACCTTTATCACCAGAACCACTTGTTAAGTCACATAAGGAACCTAATAAGTCAGTAATTTGTCTTGGAGTTGTGCCTTCGCTAGCCATTTTGCCAACGAGGTCTTTTTCTTTAGCTTTGATATCATCTTTAATCGCATCAGCGAGTTCTTTACCTTTTAAGCCCTTATAGGCATTGTCCGCTAAATATTTGAGTTTTAATTCGTTTGGTGTACCTTTTAAACCCACTGTATGGAATGGAGAAACGACTGGGTCTGCTAATTCCCAAATCTTACCTTGTGGATCTTTAAATGCACCATCACCGTACACCATAACTTCAAAGTGTTTACCGGTTTTTTCTAATAAGTCCTTTTGGACAGCTTCCACGAGTGGTTGGCCATCACGTGGGAATAATTTAACTGTTTCTTCAGTGGCCTTATTAGAACCTAATAAACCATACTTTTCGTTATAACCACTACCATTGATTGGAGCGTTTAAGATATCGTCTAAGGCTAAGACTAATTCCGCACCTTTATCGTTTAATAAACGCTTAGTGGCAAATCTTGTATGAATATCACATGTTAAGATTTTCTTGGTGTAATTTAAGATTGCTTCAGCGCGGTTAGCAAAGATGACCACTGCTTCAGCACCTTGTTCTTCGATTAACTTTTTGTAGTAATCAACATAGTCAACACCAGTGAATTCATGGACTCTATAGCCAAATAATTCACGATATTTTTCTAAAGTTAAGATATCGCTATATGGATTAATACCCGCTTCATAGACTTGATCAGCGGTAATTAAAGCATTACCAACTTCATCACTTGGATAAGAAAGCATTAAATAAACTTTCTTTACACCACGGGCAATACCCTTTAAAAGAATAGCGAATCTATTTCTACTTAAAATAGGAAAAATGACCGCTACTTCGTCGCCACCGGTTTTTGCTTTTACATCGGTCGCGATATCATCTACCGAGGCGTAATTTCCTTGGCAGCGGGCGACGATACTTTCGGTGATTGCGACAACATCGCGATCATGGAATTTGAATCCTTCATTTTCTGAGGCCTTTAAAACTGATTCGACAACGATTTCTCTTAAGTTGTCACCAGTTTTGAGGACGGGGAGTCTAATACCCCTAGATGTTACACCAACACATCTCATAATTTGTTTCTCCTTAAATTATTTATTTCCCTTTTTCTCTTTTTCGAGAATATTTCTAGCGATATAGACACCACATGCACCAGCTTGGGCTAAGCCACGGGTTAAGCCAGCACCATCACCACCGACGTAGAGGTTCTTAATATCTTTAACTTCTAACTTGTTGTCGATTTCTGGGTGAGCACTATAGTATTTAGCTTCAATACCATAGAGTAATGTGTGTTCAGTAGCGATACCAGGAGTGATATGGTCTAAGACTTGAATCATTTCGATAATAGCCTGCATGGTTTTTTGTGGCATACATAAGGCTAAGTCACCTGGAACAGCTTCTTTTAATGTTGGTCTCACAAAGCCTTCGTTAATACGTTTAACTGTACTACGTCTACCTTGTTTAATATCACCAAAGCGTTGCACTAAAACAGAACCACACGCTAATTGGTTAGCTAAGGATGAGACCTTTAAGGCATATTCGTTTGGCTTTTTAAATGGCTCTTCAAAGTGATGAGTCACTAATAAGGCAAAGTTTGTATTTTCACTAGATAAGGATGGGTCATTATAGGAGTGACCATTAACATTAACGACACCTTGGTAGTTTTCCATAACGACGTGTCCACCTGGGTTAGAGCAGAATGTTCTCACTGTGCTACCAGTGGAGGCTTTATAAATAAACTTACCTTCATATAAGTTCTTGTTAATTTCTTCCATGACCATGTTTGGACATTCAACACGAACGCCAATATCAACTTGGTTTTGTGTCATTTCCACACCAAACTTTTCAAAGAGGTTTGTTAACCATTGGCTACCTTCACGACCAACCGCAAGTAAAACATAGTCAGCATTAATGACTTCGTCTTTATCGGTAACAACACCTTTAACAACGTGGTCTTCAACAATGACGTCTTTGACCGCTGTGGAGAACATGCAGTCAATTTTATTTGCTAAATCTAAATAGATTCTAGTTAAGATTTTTAAGTTTTCTTCAGTACCTAAGTGTCTAACTTTACTGTGCAAGAGCTTTAAGCCCACAGACATGGCTTTCTTTTCAATTTCTCTCACTTCTTTAGTGTATGGGTCAGTGATAACTGGAGTAGCACCATACTTAAGGTTAATTTGGTCAACATAGTCAATTAAGCCCATGAGATCATCACGGTCCATATAGTCTTGTAACCAACCACCGAATTCAGAAGTGATATTGAATTTGCCATCAGAATAAGCACCTGCACCACCAAAACCATTAGTGATTGAGCAGGCTGGGAAGCATTCTTGATAACCTTTAGTGTTTCTTGGACACTTTGTTAATTTATGTTCTAAAACTGGACAATGTCTTTTTTCAATAGAGAGACCTTTATCGATGAGGAGAACTTTTAATTTAGGATTTTTATTTACTAATTCGTAAGCGCAAAAATAGCCACTTGGACCAGCACCAACTATGACGACATCGTATTTCATACAGGTATCTCCTTCAGTTCTCTTTTCACAAAGAAAAAACACTAATTTAGTATACCTTATGCGTGCGCTACTGTTAATAGGTTTTTATATTTTAAAAAGAAGACTTTCAAGCGAACTAGGCGGAAACAAAAACAGCCAAAATAGGCCGTCTATCATATAAAAAACTCTGTTGCTTACGCAACAAAGTTAATGTTCTTAATAAGTGAATATGTCTAATATATCTTCATCATCAGAAATGATTTTTTCAACAATACCACTGGCAACTTTCTTATTGCCTTCATAAAGTTCAAATACTGTTCCTTTTGATAAGATATTTGGAGCTCTTTCATAGTTTAAGAATCTTAAATAAGCACGAGTGGTAAATTCACTTGTTTCTTCATAGTTATAGCAGATCATTGACCAAGCACAGCCATTAAAAGTCATTTGGTCTTTAATCCCAATAAGAGGGGCGTATTTATTATTTTTCATTGGGATTGGTCCTTTTCTTCCGCCATTTTCAGGAGAAGCCCAAACCAAAGTTGCTTCATACACGACGAAGTCTTCTCCATTTAAACAACGGCCGATGTGTTCCCATTCTTTAAGCTCTTCGTCTGACAAACTGTCATCCATTAAAACATCAAGCACAAAAGCATAGTTTAGAAAATCTCTATAATCATAATTAATATTGTTTTTAATTACTTTTTGTAAGTATTTTTTAACTTCAGATGGATATAGTTCCATTAGCATCACTGCAGCGCAAAGTGCTTGATCCTCTTTTTTATAACTACCTTCAATAAAATCGATAAGTCCATTAAAACTACTTAATGGTAACTTATAGAAACCGTTCTCTGGACCATCACCAAAATCAAACATTGGATGAGGTATCCATTCAGAACCATCTCTCTTACTGAAGTATCTCCCATCTCTTTCGATAAGGCCGAAATCTTCAGGAGTTACTTTATTGTGCTTATAGCTCATCATGAACTCTTTATTTTTTGGCAATGTTTTCAAATCATTGAACAATCCATAACACCAGTAACTGTCATGGATTTCCGCGATTAATCTATTATTATCTTTGCGGCGGATGACTTTGTGAACAACTACATATTTCTTGCCGAATTCGCCAATACGGGCTCCTCCACGATGTTCACGAGGCTCATCAATTGCCACTATATCTTCTCTTTTATATGTCTTTGTGAAAAAGAAGTGTCTTATTTTGAATACTTCATCATCAAAACTAATTTTCCAAGTCCAGTAATAAATATCGGCAACTAGGCCAATAAACAAGCCTGTTCCGAGAACAATGGCTGAAACAATTCTGTCTTTTTCGTTTTTAAATTCTCCAAAAACAATAAGTAAAACTACAAGTATGGCGCCAGCGATTAAGATAACAGAGCAGTAAGAATTTACAGTTTTATTCTTCTTAATAACATTATTTTTCATAAGTGATCACCCTTTGAATAATAACAAATACCATGTGATATTCTCAATATTTTTCGTAGAAAAAAAAGACCAGATGTTACTCTGGTCTTATATATCAATTCAATCTAATTAGAATTTCTCGTCGATATATTTAGCGATAATTGGCGATAAGGAGACGATAGAAACAACATCTTCTTCTTGTGGGATAGAATCACTAATAGCGATATCTAAGATGCCACATCTATATAATTTCGCGAGAGCGTTCTTGGAAAAGATA
>JBGUMU010000104.1:0-25159 GCA_045116995.1 Bacilli bacterium | reverse complement strand
TGTAATAATCTAATTTCAATTATTCTCAATAATACAAATATCTTTATTCTCAATAATTAACTTTAGACACATTACACAACAATTAATCACAACACATTACAAAACAAGATCTATCTAACCCATAGATCTTTTTTATTACCTTCTTTCCAATACCTTCCCCCATAACAATTAATACCACCTCTACATTACCTACCGCCCCAACATCTATTTATAGCTTCCCATACCAACCTTCCACCCATATCTATATATAATATAGCTTCCCCCTCAACACAATTAATACGCCGCCGCCGACCGCCCACGCCATACAACTCACATAACAGCTCCAAACAAGTTCCACATCGCACCGAACCGCCCAGCTTAAGCAAACCGCCGCCGCACCGCAAAACAGCCTCCACGTGCCACGTTTTCAACACGCCCAAAAAAGCTTAAATTCGCCGCTCGCAAACGCCTCCGACCACGACATAATAAGAATAGGCAGAATCGTACCAAATGCGATAATCGGCCTCGCACCAGGACAACGCGAACAAAATAAGCCGTCCAAATGGGCGGCTTTTTGTTATAATTAAGTCAACATGGATGTAGTTAAAACAATTGTAAAAATATTAATTAAAGCTGCTTTAGCAATAGTGGGTATTTTGGGTATTGCCTTTACCGCTTTATCTTCCGCTTTTATGGGTGGGGCTTCAGTGTTCTTCTTTTTCACTGTGCAGTCTAATATCTTCATCATTGCAATGGCTCTAATATTCTTAGTTAATGAAGTAGTGGTCTTACTCAAGAAAAAGAGTTTTATCAATCAAACACTTCTTCATATCAAATATGTCGCTACTGTAGCCATCACAATCACATTCTTAGTGTTCTTTACAATGCTCGCTCCATTGATGGGAATTGATTATCTATTATCGTTTAATAATTTCTCACTACATGCGATTGTACCAATCCTTGCAATAGTGGATTTCTTCTTATTCGATACAGACATTAAAATTACTTATAAAACATCCTTATTCGCTACCATATCGTCTATTTGCTATGTAATCTTCGTTTATATAGGAAGAATATTTAGTCTAAAATATACAGAAAATCTTTATTATCCTTATTTCTTTTTAAATATCGATTCAAATGGATTCTTTTTCGAAAAAGGCACTATGGGTGTTATCCCTTGGATTATCATTCTGTTAGGGTTCATAATCGGCCTCGGGTGTTTGTATTGCTTATTAATGAAGCTAAGACAAAAAGCACAAAACAAAAAGTCGTCTGAATAATCAAGGCGACTTTTTTAATAACTACTTTTGGTTCTTTCTTATGCTCTTAATTCTCTGAGCAAGAGTTGGATGTGAATAAGACATAGCGATAACCATTGGATCTGGATTAATATCTCCTAAGTCTTCTTTATATAACTTCTTTAAACCAGAGATAAGTTGTTCTCCATATCCTTCTTTGGCAGCAAATTCATCCGCTTTATATTCTCCATGTCTTGATAGAGCAAGATTACCCATATTTAAAAATCTAAAGATAAGAGGAGTAACTACTTCAAAGAGAAGAACGACGGCAAAGCCATAATTAACTCCATTAAATCCAAAGTCAGCATAGAATTCTGGGAATCTAACAAGTAACCACGCTAATACGACTAATAAGACAATATTAACAATTGATAGAATACTGCTTCTTAAAGAATCTTTATGAATACCATGAGCGATTTCATGAGCGAAGACCGCAACAATTTCATCATTGCTTAATGTCTTTAACATATTATCGTATAAGACAACTGTTTTGTTCTTGCCCATACCAGTGAAATAAGCATTGGATTTAGTGGTTCTTCTAGAAGCATCCATAACCTTGATATCTTTCACTTTAAAACCGTGTTTAGTTAACATATCCATTAGTTTGCTTCTTAATTCACCTTCTTCTAAAGGTGCAAATCTATTCGCGGATTTTGATAGAAGCGGGAATAAGATTTTGATTAACAAGATAAAGGCAAATAAAATAGCGCTAAAAACAATCATAATGTAGTCTCCCATTGCTTCGTAGATAACAATGAATAAACTAGTTAAACCAGCAAAAAGTATCACATAAAGTAGTGTCTTTCTAATACAATCTCCAAAGAATGTTTTTCCAGTGGATTTATTAAAACCATATTTAGTATCAATTCTAATCTTTAGAATGTAGTCTTCGATGATATCGGTAACAAGACCAACACCAACATAAATACCTAAAACCACAAGTGTGGAAAGATATATATTGCCAATCGCTGCGCTTGCTAATGCAAAGACATCGGTAATAATAAGCGCAAAGATAATCGCAAAATAAATAATTCCCATGATTAACTTCGCTTTCATCTGATCAGCAGAATAGTTTTTCCACTTTTGGAATCTTTCTTCATCGTAAACATCATTCACTTCTTCTGGGATTGGCCTTTTTCTTGCCATGAAGCTTCTGACATACAAAAGCATATTAAATAAGAACGCAAGTCCCATTAATAATAAAGCAATAATTTTGAACATAAGGGGGAGCTCCTTTAATCTTTGCTATTATCTTAATAAATATAGTAATAATCAAGATTTTTACTTAAACAGTGTTTCACATATTGTTTGTTGTATCGTTAATAATATCAAATGAAGGTATTATTAATATGGGTCTACTATTGGTTGAGTTTCCACGTTTTTCCATAACTCAACTAACGGTATGTATATTATTTATTCTTCTTATTTTAAAGTTTTAAGCGAAGGAGGTAGTGGATATGGATTTACTTAAAATCGGAACGTTCATTGCGGAAAAAAGAAAAGAAAAGAAGCTCACACAGCTTCAATTAGCAGAACTTCTACATGTTACCGATCGTGCGGTGTCTAAATGGGAATGTGGCCGTTCTATGCCAGATTCATCTATCATGTTAGAACTCTGTGATGCGCTTGGAATTAGTGTTAACGAATTGTTAACAGGGGAGGAATTAAATATGGAAAACTATAATAAACAAGCAGAATTAAACTTAATTCAAATTACAAAAGAAAAAGAAGAATCTGATAAGAGACTTTTAAGAGCAGAAGTAGTGATTGGTGTATTCTTCACAGCAACATTCTTCGCTCTTCTACTTACAGGCATACTCACCTATAAGTACGCTAACTTACCATTATGGGCAATGATTGTCATGATCGTCTTAGCGATTATCATCTTCTTCACAGGCGTCTTCTTTGCCTTAAGAATTGAACAAAAAGCTGGTTACTATGAATGTAAAGAATGTGGCTATAAATATGTTCCAACATATAAAGCCGTCATGATGGCGCCTCATATGGGCAGAAGTAGATATATGACATGCCCACACTGTGGCAAAAAGTCATATCACAAAAAAGTGATAAGCAAATAATAAAAAATCACAGAATAGGTCATCCGTTTGGATGACTTTTTATTTAATAGTTAATATTAATAATCTATAATTTAGGAAAAGATGGATAAATTCAATTTATTGCAAATAACCACGCTTAAAGCGGCTACCTTTTATTTAGATAGCACTATGACAGTCAGACAGGCTTTTGAAAAGTTTGCCTATCATAAATTCACTGTTGTGCCTGTCTTAGATGAAAAAGGCTGTTATGTTACTTCTTTATCAGAAGGTGACATTTTAAGATTCATCCACGCTAGTGGGGGATTTAATCTCGCTTTAGCGGAGAAAACAAACATTCTTGAAATTGAAAGATATCGTCCATATAACGCTGTCTCTGTTGATGCGACCTTAGATGAACTCTACGCTTTGGCGTTATCTCAAAACTTCATCCCAGTTGTCGATGATAGAGAAGTATTTATTGGCATCGTTAAAAGAAGAGATGTCTTTATCTATTTAAAGAAACAAATAGATGGAATTGGATAATAAAGGAGATTAATATGCTCTTTACATTAAAGAAATGCTACTATCGCATTTATCAAAAAGTTTTAAAAATCGCGATGTGTTTTATGAATTGGTCTGAACCGACTTTATTAGAAGGTGAAGGCGCTGTTTTAAGACTTCCTAAATTAATTAAAGATAAAGGATTAAATAGAATACTTGTTGTAACTGATAAAGGTTTAATGAGTATCCACCTATTAGACCAATTATTTGAAGAATTAAAGGCACAGGGTATTGAATATTACGTTTATGATGGTGTGCAACCAAACCCCACAATTCCAAGTATTGAAGAATGTAAAGACATGTATTTAAACAATAACTGTGAAGGTATTATTGCCTTTGGTGGTGGTTCACCAATGGACTGTGCTAAAGCCGCTGCCGCAAGAGTGGTGAAACCTAAGAAATCAGTTAGAAAAATGAGAGGCTACTTAAAAGTGGGTAAGAAGCTTCCTCCATTCTTCGCTGTGCCTACAACCGCTGGTACAGGTTCTGAAACAACAGTGGCGGCAGTTGTTACTGATCCAACAACCCATGAAAAGAACGCTATTTCTGATCCATGCTTAAGGCCTAAATACGCAGTATTAGATCCTGCTTTAACTGTAGGCTTGCCTCCGCATATTGCTTCCACAACTGGTATGGATGCTTTAACCCATGCTGTTGAAGCCTATATTGGTAAGAGTAATGTTAAATCCACAATTAGATATGCCGAAGAAGCCACTAAGTTAATTCATGATAATTTAGAGAAGGCTTATAACAATGGTAAAGATATCGAAGCTAGAAACAATATGCTTAGAGCTTCTTTCTATGCTGGAAGCGCCTTTACAAGAGCATTCGTTGGATACGTGCATGCAATTGCTCATAATTTAGGTGGTCTATATAACACTCCTCATGGCTTAGCAAACGCTGTTATCTTACCTTATGTTTTAGACTGGTATGGTTCCGCTGCTTATAAGAAACTTGCTAAACTTGCGGACCTCATCGGTATTACTAAAGAAGAGATGAGCATCGAAGAAAAAGCCAAGGCCTTTATTGCCGAAATTAGAAGAATGAATCAGGCCATGAATATTCCTGATAAATTTGACTTCATTAAAGAAGAAGATATGAATACTTTAGTGAAGCGCGCTCTTAAGGAAGGTAATCCTGGTTATCCAGTGCCAAAGATTATGAACGAACAAGATTGTGAAAAAGTTATTCGTTCATTTATGAAATAACCTTATAATAAAACAGTTATGAAAAAGAAAACCAAAGTCACACTCATTGTTGTGTCCGCTTTAGTGGGCGCACTTGTCTTAACCGCTAGTATTCCATTAATCGTTGATGCCGTTAAAACAAATAGCTTAGAAGCAGATTATTCTTACTTAAGAAATGACGCAAATTATAAAGATAAAGTCGAAGTCACAGGATTAGAGTTAGTTACTCAACACGTTTCATGTGGTTATGCCTCTATTGAAATGATTTCTTCTTTCTATGGTAACAAAGTCACAGAAGATGATTTAGACGCCAGAAATAGTGCGGTTTCTACTCAAACATCACAAGGCTTCTTAGATGAAATCAATAAATCAATTCCATCCCATAACTTTGTTAAACGCTCTTATTTAAAGAATGATGCCTTATTAAAAGAAGTTCATGATGCGATTAAAGATAATAAACCAGTGGCACTTGAATGGGCGGCTAAATATGAAGATGAATGGACACTTCATTTCTCCGTGGTAAGCGCGATTGATTTAGCTAATGATAAAGTCACTATTTATAATCCATATGGCTATATTGAGAATATCGAAGTGAAGGAGTTTGTTGATCGTACTTCCTTCAAAGCGTATAACAATATGCCGATATTCTATAACTATGCCTTTGCCTTTGGCCTATTTGATAAGAACACGATTTTCTACGATAAATAGTAAATAAATAACAATTTAATAAATAAATCACTCAGTCGAGTGGTTTTTTATTTACATCTATATTTAATCCTTTATAATAAAAGGCACAAAGAATATACCGAAAGGAATATAAAGGTATGAAATATATAACCGTATTAGAAGCTAGTGAAAAATGGGGAATTAACGAAAGAAGAGTTCGTGCTCTTTTAAAAGAGCAAAGAATTGAAGGTGCTATTTTGAAAGGACATAAGTACTTTATACCAGAAAATGCACCTAAGCCATTAGATCGCAGAATCAAGGGACAAAGGCTATTTGAAGATTCTCCTCTCAAAGATATAAATTTTGATTTTAAAAATTACCGTAAGCAATTTCCGACCGATGATGGATACTTCGGCCGTTACGGTGGTAGCTTTGTCCCTCCGAAATTACAAAAAGCCATGGATGAAATTTATTATGGTTATCAAACAATTGCTAAATCATCTAAATTCATCGCTGAACTTAGAGAAATTAGAAAGAACTATCAAGGTCGTCCAACACCAGTCTATCACTGCCAAAACTTATCAAATTACTTAGGACGTGTACAGATTTACTTAAAAAGAGAAGACCTTAATCATGGTGGCGCTCATAAGTTAAATAACGCTATGGGCCAAGCCTTACTAGCTAAGTATTTAGGAAAGAAAAAACTCATTGCTGAAACAGGTGCTGGTAGTCATGGCTCTGCTGTTGCTATGGCGGCAGCCTACTTTGGACTAAAGTGTGATATCTATATGGGTGAAGTCGATATGGCTAAACAAGCCCCTAACGTTAAACGTATTGAAGTATTAGGCGCTAGAGTGGTACCAGTAAGCTTTGGTACAAAGACACTTAAAGAAGCAGTGGATGCTGCTTTTGAAGCCTACATGAAAGAATATAAAGATGCCTTCTATGTCATCGGTAGTGCGGTTGGTCCTCATCCATATCCATTAATGGTTAGAGACTTCCAGGAAGTCATTGGTCGAGAAGCTAAAGAACAATTCTTAGAAATGACAGGTGAATTACCAGATATCGTCACTGCTTGTGTTGGTGGTGGAAGTAACGCTATTGGTATGTTTGAAGCTTTCTTAGATGAACCAGTTAATATCGTTGGTGTTGAAGCCATGGGTACTGGTGAACAAATTGGTAAAAACAGTGCCACAATGACCTTAGGTAAAGAAATGGTCTTGCATGGCTTTAACTCATATGTTCTTCAAAATGAAGATGGTACACCAGGAGATGCCTACAGTATCGCTAGTGGTCTAGACTATCCAGGTGTTGGTCCTGAACATGCATTCTTAAAAGACATTGGTCGTGTTAAATATGAATCCATTACTGATGATGAAGCAGCAGAAGCCTTCTTCCTCCTCTCTCGTTTGGAAGGTATTATTCCTGCTATCGAATCAAGTCATGCTCTGGCCTATGCAATCAAATGTGCTAGAAACATGAAGAGTGGATCAATCCTCGTTAACTTAAGCGGACGTGGTGATAAGGATATGGACTTTATGCTAGAAAAATATCCTCACATGTTCCTCGAGGCGAAATAAACACCCATTACATCAATACAAGTAAGTTGTCCATTCGGGCAACTTTTTGTATAATCATTTTTAGGAGAAGCATTGTGTATAATATCGCTATCGTTGAAGATAATGATAACGACGCGAAGTTACTAGAGTCTTTTATTTCACAAATCAGTGAGAAAGAAAAGACTAGTTATAACGTCACCCGTTTTCGTTCTGCTGTTGACTTTTTAAAGAACTTCCAATCCATCTATGCGGTTGTTTTGCTTGATGTTGAAATGCCTGGTATGAACGGGGTGGAAGCATCTGTGGAAATACGCAAAATAGATAAGACGTGCTCGATTATCTTCACCACAAACCTTATTCAATACGCTCAAAAAGGCTATGAAGTAGACGCTGTTGCCTACCTCATTAAACCTGTGCAATATTTTGATTTTGCGTTAAAGTTCAAGAAAGCTTTAGATATCTATGCTTTAAACGAAGATAGAGATTTCTCTGTTAAATCTGCGAAAGGTCCATGCCGTATTTCCACAAACAAATTAATGTATGTCGAAGTAGTGAGACATCGTCTTTACTACCATCTTGTAGAAGAAACATTAGAAGTTACTGGCACTATCACAAAAGCGGAAGAAGAACTAAGATCTTTCGGCTTCTTAAAATGCAATCAGTGCTATTTAATCAATCCACGTTTTATTTCCAAGATTCAAGGTTTCGAACTAACAATTGGCAATAACGTTTTATTAATATCTCGACCAAGAAAGAAAGCCTTCTTAGAAGAACTTGCTAATTGGTACAGTGGTGTGAAGAAATGATTAATGATGTTTTATTGATATACGGTCGTATTATCGTCCAATTCATCGTTGAACTAACGGCTTTCGTCGTTATCGTTTTCCATTTCCCTGAACGTAATAAACATTTATTCTGGAAGATTCCTCTTTCATTATTAATCGTCTTCCTCGCAGGCTTCGGCCTATCATTCTTTTACTATTACTTTGGTGAAACAGTTTGGGGTAGAGTGCTTGTTTACTTCACCCTGTTCTTTACCTTTATTGTTTCAGCGAAGTTCGTTTTTAACGAAAAGTTCATTCCAGTTATCTTCTATCTGGGTGTAGCCTATGCCTTACAAAACATCATGTATAAAACATGGTTATTAATCTATGTTTCCATGGAACAATTAGGCTGGCCAGATACCTGGGGAGATAATTACTCAACAATATTTAAAACATGTTATTACGTTTTTATTGTTATATTCGTCGCTATTACCGCATTTGTGTACTTCAAGTTCTTTAAAAAGAACATCACTAATTCGAAGTTTAGTAGAAAGATGCTGTTAGTCACAATGATGTGCTTACTAGCGACTATCGTCTTATGTTCCTTACAAGACGTCTTGTTCGCTGGCTTAGCGTCTTATCGTGAAAACCACTTTGATACAGACACTCTTTATTTCTTAAGACAAAGTGGCAATCTCTTATCTCTCCTTACATGCGTACTCGTGCTATACCTATCTTCTAAAACAATCGAAGAGAATAGACTTGAAGAAGAAGTCGAGTACTTAGAGCACACTATTAAACAAAGCAAACAACAATATGAAATCAGCAAAGACACAATCGAAATGATTAATGTCAAAGTGCATGATATCAAATACCATATCCGCTCTTTAGCCCATAATGGGGAAGTTAAACCTGAAGACTTAAAGCAATTAGAAAACTCTGTTACCATTTATGACTCCAAGTTTGAAACAGGTAACCAATTGCTTAACGTTCTTCTTTGGGAGAAGTCATCATACTGCCAACAAAATGGCATTACTTTCAGTTGTATGATTGATGGTGAAAACTTTGAATTTATGGATTCTGGTGACCTTTACTGTTTATTCGGTAATCTTATTGATAACGCTTTAGAAGCCGTCACTAAAATCAAAGATGTCGATAAACGTATCATCAATCTCTCCGCAAAAAGAAGAGGTAATATGGTCATCATTGAAGAAGATAACTATTTCGTCGGTGATTTAGAGTTCGTTGATGGCTTACCAGTGACCACAAAAGATGATCGAAACTATCATGGTTTTGGTACGAGAAGTTTAAAGATTATTGCTCGTCGTTATGATGGAGAAATTACGGCGTCTTCACAAGGAAATATCTTCCGTTTATCCATCATTTTGACCGATAATTCGACAAAATAGGTAAAAATATTGCAGTTTAGGTAATTCGATTGTCATTATGAATTTGTTCAAATATCCTGTAAGCGTGAAAAAATCGATTCTACTTGTTAGTTTCTTAGCGCTCTTTGCTAGTGCTTTGGTTTCCTGTCAAAATTCACAAACAAGTGATATGAGCTCAAACAGTAAATCAGATACTTCTAGCCAAGTCGAACCACGTTTAGTTGCTAAAGAAGATTACTTAGTGGACTTCTCTGTTGGCGATAGTAGTGCTTTCACCTATGCAAACGGATATAAGAATGGTTTGCCATTTGATTGCACTTGGTCAAGAAACGCCATTCAAGTAGAAAACGGTACACTTAACTTAAATTTATACAAGCAAAACAACATCATTTACGGCGCGGAATATCGTTCCAAAGCCGCTACTTTCCATTATGGGTATTACGCAACCAGAATGAAGGCTGCGGACTGCTCAGGAGTGGTTTCATCTTTCTTCACTTACACCAACAATCCTGTCTGGGATGAAATCGACATTGAATTCCTTGGTAAGGATATGTCCATTGTCCAATTTAACTACTACACAAACGGAGTGGGCGGACATGAATACGTCTATAACCTTGGATATGATGCCTCAAAGAGCTTCCACGAATATGGTTTCGATTGGAAGGAAGATCGTATCGATTGGTATGTTGATGGTATCAAGGTCTATACCCACACTGAAGACATTCCAAGTCATCCACAACAATTAATGATGAACTTATGGAACTGCACAGGAAAAGATGGTTGGACTGGTCCATTTGATGAAAGCAAACTCCCTGTTCAATCCCAATACGAATTCATTGCGTATTTACCAGCTAATAACTAATTGCTTGTATTAATAATTTGGAGGTACATATAATGCGTACAAAATTATTACTTGTTTTCGCTGCGACCGGAACATTAGTTTTAGCCGGCTGTAGTGGCACAGAAAACAAACCAAATTGGCCAAGCGTTCCACCATTAGAAGGTGAAAAAATCGCTGACTTCTCGAAGGGAGAGTCCGAAGAAATCTTTGGTAGTGACGGTTGGAGCAATGGTCAACCATTTAACGCCGTTTGGAAAAAGGAAAATATTACCTACGCTAACGGCCAAATGCATTTAGGCATTAAAGAAGAAGAAGCTGTCGATGGTGAAAACACCTATCCTTATACCGCCGCAGAAGCCCGTAGTCATCACTTATATGGCTATGGTGATTTCGAAGTCAGAATGAGACCAACTAACATCGTTGGTACAGTTTCCACATTCTTCACCTACACTGGTGAATATGATGAAATCGATGGTGTTAAAAACAAACACGATGAAATCGATATCGAATTCTTAGGTAAAGACACCACTAAAGTTCAATTCAATTACTTCGTCGGTGGTGTTGGTGAACACGAATACATGTATGACTTAGGATTTGATGCTTCTAAAGAATTCCATAACTATGGTTTCCGTTGGAGTGAAGATTCTATTACATGGTTAGTGGACGGCAAAACCGCTTACCAAGTTAAAAAGGCTGATGGTGTTGAATTACCATCTCAAGCCGGAAGAATTATGACCAGCTACTGGCCAAGCTCTGCTGATGCCTGGTCTGGTAAATTCGCTGGTGCCACAAATGACACAGTCGATTACGAATGGATTAAAGCCTCTGGCGAACAATCCTATGCTGATGCTGATAAACCAGTTGATCCAGGTACAGTGGATGGTGATGTTGATTGGTCCAAAGTCAATCCAACAGACGTCACATTCGCTGGTCGTGAAGACTTATTCACAATCACAAAGAATAACGGTGTCACAAATATCGCTTATGAACAAGCAGGCGAATGGGCCTCTTTACAAGGCGATGGTATCGCTGATGCCGCTAACGCTAATAACGTTGTTAACGTTACCTTAAAGAACAACTCTGCTAGCAAATCAGTCGTTAGAGTGGACGTTCAAGGTACCACAAAGTCTGGCAATAGTGACTGCTTAAATACCGCTGCCGTTGCAGAAGGTCATAGTGAAGTTTCTACAGACTTAAACTGGGGTGGCAGTAAGATCGAATTAGCCGCTGGTGAAGAAGCTGAACTCATCATTTCCTATGACGTGACAACTGAAGCCAAAGGTGCTGCTAAATACTTACTCATCTTCCCAGATTCATTACAAGATGGTTTAGTTGCTCACGCTGGTGGTAGCATCTCCGTTAGTAAAGTGAGATTTGCTAATACAACCGGTGAAGAAATTACTCCATACGTCCCAGCGGGCCCAGGTCCAGTTGATCCACAACCAGAACAACCAGATGAACCAGATGCCACATGGGATCCAATTGCTGCTGAAGACTTAACATTCGCTGCTAGTGAAGGTTCAGGCTATACAGTTAGCAAAGAAGATGGTGTCACAAAAGTTACATACAGTAGTGGCGCTAACTGGGCAAACATCAGTGCTAACGTTGCAAACATCGCTAATACAAAAGATACTCTTAGAGTTACATTAAAGAATAACGCCACCGTGGCTAGTGAAGTCAGAGTGGACATTCAAGGTACACAAAAAGAAGGCAATACAGACTGCTTAAACGTTAAAGCAGAAGCTGCTGGCCATTCTGAAATCTATACAGACACCACATGGGGTGGTAGTAAACTCACCCTCGCTGCTGGTGAAAAAGCACACTTCATCATTACTTATGATGTGAACACCGCTAAAGGTGCCGCTAGAAACATCTTAATCTACTTAGATAGTAACCAAGCTAGCACCAAAACAATCGATGGCAATATCGAAATTAGAAGCATCAAATTCGCTAAATTAGGCGAAGATCCAGTTACTCCTCCAGATCCACAACCACAAGATGATGGCATTGCCTTAACATTCGTTGGTAATGATTGCTATACAATCGACCACCGTAATGAAGCCGCTAAATCCGTCAATGTCACTTATAGTGAACTTGAAGGTGGCCATTATGAAAACGTCTATGCTGGTTTATGGAGTGAATTAGTTTCTGGCAAGAATACATTCTCTGCCACATTAAAGAATAACGGTGAAGCCGCTATTAGAGCCCGTGTTGACGTTAATGGTAACGGTAGCACATGCTTAAACCAAAGCAGTTCTGCTGAAGGTCATAACGATGAAACAGACCTCACTTATGGTGGTAGTTATATTACTCTCGCTGTTGGCGAAACAGTCACTATGACAATCAAGTTTGATCAATCTACATTAACTGCTGATAACGTTATATTCTACTTAGATTCCTCCACATGGGGTGATACAGAAAAACATACTGGCGACATCACATTATCAAACTTTGTCTTTGGTACCGCTGAAGAACCAGCTCAACCACAAGGCGTGGCCTTAACATTCTCCAATGAAACAGCTTATACCTTAGATCCAGTCAATACTGCGACAGAAACATTAAATGTTACTTACACAGATTTCGCTGGTAATAGCTATGCTAACTTCGGTGCTGGTTTATGGAATGAATTAGTTGAAGGCAAAACAACTTTCAGTGTCACAATTAAAAACAACGCTGAAACATCTGCTAGAGTCCGTGTTGACGTTAAAGGTGGAGACAA
The DNA here is from genome assembly GCA_045116995.1 of Bacilli bacterium. Classification (GTDB taxonomy): domain Bacteria; phylum Bacillota_I; class Bacilli_A; order RFN20; family CAG-826; genus RUG14515. The sequence goes on along the minus strand of JBGUMU010000104.1, from coordinate 12,161 downwards.
TAACTTAAACGTTAGTGCTTCTGCTCAAGGTCATACAGAAATCTGGACAGACACCACCAATGGTGGTAGCTATATCACCGTCGCCGCTGGTGAGACAGTTACATTCACAGTGACATTTGATCAAACAGCTGCCGCAGCATCCTTCCTCATGTTCTTCGTTGATACTTGTACATGGGATGATGCCACAACTCATTCAGGTAACATTACTCTTTCAAATTTCATCTTTGCTTAATAAGCAATAGGAATACATTATGGCAAGAAAAATGAAACTAAATAAAATCTTTCAGTGTGCCGGAATGATCCTTGTTACTGGAGCAGTAGTAGCCGCGAATATCGTTGCTAATTACTACTCAGAAATCATTAGTATCTATCTCAATGGTTTTGGAGCGGACTTCTCTAAATTAGATTCCGCTTCTGGAAATAATATTTGTCAAGAAATCGAGGGTGAAGGCGTTGTCTTATTAAAGAACGAGAATAACGCCTTACCTCTCACAAATAAGAACGCAAACGGTAAAGTACCAGTCGCCGTCTTTGGCTGGGGCGCCACCGATGGTGGATTCATTACCTCTGGTAGTGGATCTGGTGGTTCCGCCGAAAGAGGAGCGGGTAAACTCGTCACATTCTTAAGTGCCTTAGAAGGACAAAAAGCCACCATCCAAGATGGTAAGGAAATACTTCCTGCTGTCGAAGGAAGATTTGAATACTATCATCCATTAATTGAGATGTATAGCAAATATAAAAGTGGCAGAGATAGAGGTGATTATTGGAATGCTGCTTATCCATTCTTCAACTTAATTGAACCACCTGTGAGCTATGTTTCTCCTTTAATCGAAGGAGCAAAAGAGTTCTCAGATACCGCTTTAGTGGTTATCTCCAGAGTGGGTGGAGAAGGACAAGACATTCCTCGTATTCAAAAGAAGCTCAATTTACCAGACGATAACTCTCGTACTTATCTAGAACTATCTAGTGAAGAAGAGGAGATGTTAAGTCTTGTTAAAGATAACTTCGATAAAGTCGTCGTAGTGGTTAATACTTGTAACGCTATGAATCTAAGTTTCTTAGAGGACGAAAAGATCGACGCTGGCCTATCGATTAGTGGATGTGGTCAAAGTGGCGCTATCGCAATCGCGGATATTCTTTTGGGAGAAAGAAATCCTTCTGGCAAGACAGTGGATACTTATGCCTATGACTTATCCACCGCAGCGACATACGCCAATGGTCCAGATTGTCGAGAAATCAATGGTGCTACAGGTGGCATTAGAAAATATGCCAACACAGGTAACCATTACGTCGACTATGCCGAAGGCATCTACAACGGTTATCGCTGGTATGAGACCGCTGATGTAGAAGGATTCTGGAATAGTTCTTACGCTCAAAATAAATGGGGCGTTAATGGCTATGATGAAGTCGTGCAATATCCATTTGGATATGGCTTATCTTATTCAACATTTAGTCAAACTATTCAATCAGTGAGTCCTTCTAACGGCAGCGACATAACCGCTGATACTGAAATCACAGTGACTGTGAGAGTCAGTAACACCGGTAATGTTAAAGGTAAAGAAGTTGTTCAGCTCTATTACAACCCTCCATATAATCCTGGTGGTGTTGAAAAGAGTGCGGTCAACTTAGTGGCCTTTAGTAAAACTAATGACATCGCTCCAGGTGCTTATGAAGATGTCACATTATCTTTCAAAGCCTCTGATATGAAATCCTATGACACCGCGAATTTAAGTGGTGTAGTGGGCTCTGATGGTGGTTATGTTCTAGAAGCTGGTACTTATAAGGTCAGCTTAAGAAGTGATTCCCATCACGTCATTAGTGAAGTTAACTATAATCTTGCGACATCAACTCCTCTAGATGAGGAAGTCACTAGAAATAGATTTACAGGTAGTGGAGTCACCAAAGGTGATGTCTCTATTGATGGTAGTGACACTAACGAAGGTATCGTCTATCTCACAAGAAACAATTTCACTGCTACATTCCCAACACCAAGAAACCCTCGTAATCAATCTGATAAGTTACCAAGTAATGGTTGGTTACCAGAAGAAAAAGATACCGACGTAATGCCTATTCAAGGCCAAGCTGGTAACTTAAAAATCTATAACGAAGATCATTCCCTTAACTTAGATTTAATTCTTAAATTAGGGGCTAACTATGATGACCCATTATGGGATGAAGTCTTAAACCAAGTGACTGTTAATGAATTATATGCAGTCATCCAAGGTGGTGGCTTTAGAACTAAAGCAATCCCATCTATTAATAAACCAGAACATTTAGACCTTGATGGTCCTTCAGGACTTAACCAAGAAGTTAATACTGGTGGTAATTCCTCGTCCTTATGGACATCATTCCCAATCGAGACAGCGATTGCTCAAACCTGGAACCAAGATATTTCTTATCGTTTCGGTTTAATCATTGGCTATGAAGCCTATGCCACCGGTGTTGCGGGTTGGTATGGACCTGCCGCTAATATTCATCGTTCACCATTTGATGGTAGAAACTTTGAATACTATTCAGAAGATCCATTCTTATCCGGCAAGATGTGTGCGAAAACAGTGGAAGGCGCCACCAACAATGGCCTCTATTGTTATCTCAAACACTTCGCTGTTAACGAAACAGAAAACAAAAGAGAAAGTTTAAATACTTGGTTAACAGAACAATCTCTTAGAGAAATCTACACAAGACCATTTGAAATAGCCGTTAAAGAAGGTGGCGCTAACGCCATCATGTCATCCTTCAATAAAGTTGGTGCGACATGGGCTGGTGGTAACTATGCCTTATTAACTGGTCTATTAAGAGAAGAGTGGGGCTTCAGAGGTAGTGTTCTTACTGACTACGCTCTTGAATGGGAGATGGACTTTATGGACATCAACCAGGGCATTAGAGCGGGCAATGATATGTGGCTTAACGGCTTAAGAACAGACACAATTGGCACAATCAATAACAAGAATAGTGCGACAACCTTAAGTTGTGCTAGAGAAGCTACGAAGAATATGCTCTATACGTTCTGTAATACTTTGTATAAACAATCCAAGTATATTGAACACCCAATCGCTAATGCCCCAGTTGCAGAACTCACTTCCAAAATGCATAGTGGTCCTGCCGCTACATGGATCTGGTTATTAGTGGGCTTAGACGCTCTTACCGTAATCGGTCTTGGCGTCTGGGTATACTTCTGCTTCTTCCATAAGAAGAAAGAAAAGAAAACAGCTTAGCTTTATTATTCATAAATCCTTTCTCAGGGGGAGACGCTTAGTCCATAGGCGTCTCTTTCTTTTTGCATATGCATCTACTTGCATACGCGTTTGATAAGTGACAAACTAATAGCGAGGATTTAATCTATGAAAAAAATATTAGCTCGTTTAGCGCTTATTTCTTTTGCGCTCATCGCCAGTGCTTGTAACACACCAGGTTCTTCAAATGAACCATCTTCTACAGTTGGACCAACTTCTTCTGAATCATCCAGTTCTACATCAACAGTTTCTTCAGAAACCACAAGTTCAAGTTCCAGCAACAATCCAAACATGATTGATAATCAACTTTATACCGAAGATGGATTAAAAGTTTACTTCAAAGCTCAAGGCGCAAGAATCGATAAAATCGAATATAAAAACAAACAAATCGCTAAGGATGGATTCACTGTTGGTAGAGTCGCCAATCGTATTGCAGGTGGCAAATTTACCTTAGACGGTACCGAATATTCCGTTAAAAAGAATGATGGTAACAACTCTCTCCATGGTGGTGGTAACTCATGGCAAGGACCATTTGCGACCGCTAACTGGACAAAGGTTGAACAAACATCATCAATGATTAAATATAGAATCGTTTCTGCGGATAACGATAATGGCTATCCAGGTGAAATGACCATGTTTGTGACTTATACCCTTACTCAACAAGGCGAATTATCAATTGAGTACAGTGCGACAACCACAAAGGATACATTGTGTAATCCAACAAACCACTTATTCATCGATATCAACGGTAACGCTGATCGTAACTATGGAAATATCAATCTCCAAGTCAACGCTGATTACTATACTCCATTACAAAATCAAATCCCTACTGGTGATGTTAATCCAGTTTCAGGTACACAATTTGATTACAAAGCCGAAAAGGCATTTGATGGTAAAAAGAGCTATGATGATAACTATGTTTTAAATCATCTCACCAAAGGTGACACCATTAAGGCTGCTACATTAACTGGCACACAATTAGGCGTTAAAGTTGATGTCTATACCGATAGACCAGGTATGCAACTTTATAAAGATGGTAATGGTAATATCTGTTTAGAAACACAAATGTTACCAGATGCTATCAATCATCCAGAATTTGATGATTATGGTACAACTATCTTAAGAGCGGGTGAAACATTCTCCTCTAAGACCACATATCATTTCAGTAAAGTAGGAGCGTAATTATGAAGAAATTAACTTTGTTAAGTGTCGCGTTATTCGCACTTTTATCAACCGGCTGTAATCAAAGCGAAGAACAATATCTTTACATTGATGATTCTGATGCCTGGCACACATTTATCGAAGGCCAGAATTTCAACACTGATGGTTTAGGTGTGTTCTTAAAAGGTGCTAAAAGCGGAAAATTGAACCGCGTTGAGTTTGAAGTGGAAAATGGTGAAGGTCTAACCGCTGATCAAACAAGCGTGACTATCAAATATGGTGAATATACCGCTGAATATCCAATCGTTGTGAAGAAGGAATATCACATCGCTTGTGTTGGTGATTCATTAACTGCTGGCCATATGTGGGCCAATAAATCATATCCAACATACCTTAGCAGTAAAGTGGCTGCAGAATACAAAGTTGGTAACTATGGTGTGAACGGAATTAGTATCACTGGATACGGTGGTTCTTTCTCTTCCACAGCCCCTGAACAACGCTATATTAAGCAAGACGTGTATACAAATTGTGTCAAATATGACCCAGATATCTTTGCTATTATGTTAGGCACAAATGACGCTACAGAATGGTCAAAAGCGGAGCCTACTTTCTTAAGTGAATATAAAATTTTACTCGACTCTTTCGTGGAACAATTCCCAAGAGCCAAATTCATCATGATGGTGTCCCCACCAGTCGTAACACCAAATCAATTCAATATCCCAAATGAAGAGATTAAAAACTATGTTAATCCTATTCAAAGAGATCTCGCTGAAGAGTATGGTTTTGAGACTCTCGATTTAAGAGAAGAATTTGAAGCCACAGAAAACTATCAATCCTTATATTTAAGACCAAATAACGATAACGTCCACTTCACTGAAGCTGGAGCGGAATATGTCGCTGGTAGAGTCTGGGATATCGCTAAAGAATTCAAACTTTAAAAATTTTTATAAAAATATTTTTTCTCTCAAAATAAGGTTATATAATACAAGCACTACCCTCTTAAATAAGAGAAAATAGTCAAAAAATAGGTTATAAATACAGGAGTTCTTCTTACTTCCTGTATTTATTTTTTTGCGCACATTATATATAATGGTTGCACTATGGGAAAAACGATTAGAATTATCAAGCTTATCTCTTTTATCATCATCGCTATTGAAGTTCTTACTGGCGGTGTCTTTTCCATTATCTATTTCAATGACTTCTTCGGTTTGTATAGCCAAGTGAAGCCTGAATATCTCGCTATCACAATGGCCATTATTATCGCAGTTGACTGTTTATTCGTCTGGGTCATCATTTTAGTGTTATCTTCCTTAAGACAAAAAACAGACTTAAAAGCCGCTGCTATTATTGGTAGTGACGTGCAAGAAGCTTATAACTTTGCGATGATTGGCTTAGCTATTACTGATGATCAAAATGTTGTTTTATGGACCAACGACTTATTCAAATCCCGTCATATCGAAATCATGGATATGGACATCATTGAATGGCAACCAGAACTTGCCACATTAAGAGACATCGCTAATGGTGATCAAGTCGCTAAAATCGTTGTTAACTCAAGAACATATCAAGTCAAGCTCCTTCAAGAAGCGGGCTTATGGATTTTTAAAGATGTTACTGACTATGAATCCATTTATAACTATTCTAAAGACCAAGCTCCTGTCGTTGGTGTTTTAGCCATTGATAACTATGATGATGTTGTCCGTGGTGATGATGACTTTAATGACGTCGTCACTAAAGTTAAAAACGACATCTTTGCTTGGGCAAAAGAATACGGCATTCTTCTCAGAAGAATTAAAGATGATAGTTACTCCATGTTATGTAACTATGAATCATTTGCCAAAATGGTGGAAGATAAGTTCTCCATTATTGACAAGGTTCGTGGTGAATCAATCCGTGGTGAAATCCCATTAACTCTTTCTATGGGCTTAGCCCATGACTTCCCAGATGTTATTAAATTAAACGAACTCGCTAATGATGCGTTAGATATCGCTATGTCCCGTGGTGGTGACCAAGTTGTTGTTTCTGCCTATGGTCAAGAAATGAAATTCTTCGGTGGTAAATCCGAAGCTCAAGAAAAACGTAATAGAGTTAAGACTCGTGTTTTAGCCGACTCTCTTATCTCTTTAATCAATGCTTCTGACCGTGTCCTTATCATGGGTCACCAAATGATGGATATGGATGCTTTCGGTGCCTGTTTAGGTATGAAAGCCATCTGTAATCGTCTAAAGAAGAATTCTCGTATCGTTGCCGACTTAAAGAACACTGAATTCAAAACCAGAGCCGCAATGACATCTTCATTTGGTAAAGATGAATTAGATAAATTGATCGTCACTTCTAAAGAAGCTGAAGACTTGATTGTTGGTAATACTTTATTAATTGTCGTGGATGTCCATATTCCAAGCATGGTTATGGCCCCTAAACTAATTGATAAGGCCGCGAAGATTGTTGTCGTCGACCATCATAGACGTGCGGAAGAATATATTGATTCCCCAGTCTTTAACCACATCGACCCAGCGGCTTCTTCCACTTGCGAACTTATTTCAGAATTTATTAGATTCTCATCTATCAACCCAAGAATTGAACTTCCAAGCACATACGCCACTATCATGCTCTCTGGTATCTTCTTAGATTCTGGTTACTTCAAATCTAGAAATACCGGTATTAGAACATTTGAAGCGGCAACTATTCTTAAAGAATACGGCGCTGATAACTCCCTCGCGGATGACTTCTTAAAAGATGACTATGAAGAACATAAGGAAGTTACAGATATTACCACTAACTTAGAGACTCCATACTATGGTGTAGTTATCGCTACAGCGAATGCTGACCGTCTATACGATCACGCAACCATCGCTAAAGCGGCTAACCTTTGCTTAACATTCAAAGGTGTACACGCTGCCTTCGTTATGGGTAAAGTTAGCAACCGTGAATATCGTGTATCAGCGCGTAGTGATGGCACAATCAATGTCTCATTACTTGCCGAAAGACTCGGAGGTGGTGGTCACTTCACTTCCGCAGCCGTCACCTTTAACACCAGTGACCCACGTGAAGTGAAAAACGCTATCTTAGCGGTCTTAGAATCATCATTAACCGAAGCCACAAATAAGGGCTTACCAAAGAACAGTGAGGAGGATTAACGATATGAAAGTCATTTTATTAGCAGATGTCAAAAAACTCGGTAAAAAAGATCAAACAATCGAAGTCAGCGATGGCTATGCTGTCAATTTCCTCTTCCCACGCAAATTAGCGGTTCAAGTCACTAAGAAAAGTGTCGAAGTATTAGAAAATCAACAAGAAGAAAGAAAAGAAAATGAAGCTAAAGCTAAAGCGGACGCTGAAGTATTAGCTAAACGTTTAGATGAAATTACCTTACCTTTTAAAGTTAAAACTGGTAGAGAAGGTAAACTCTTCGGTGCTATCTCTTTAAAGCAAGTTACTGAAGAACTTGAAAAACAATACAAGATTAGTATCGATAAAAGAAAATTCATTGATAAAGGACCACTTGATGTCCTTGGTTATTGGGACCTCAAAGTGGAATTACATAAAGGTGTTATCGCCAAAATTCATGTGCATATAGAAGGGGAGGAGAAATAGTATGGCCGTTAGTAAAAATAGTCGCGAACTCCCTTATAATGCGCAAGCGGAGCAAGCGGTTCTTGGTTCAGCATTGTTATCAAGAGAATGTCTTTATACTGTCTTCTCAAGATTAAACGAAGAAGATTTCTTCTTAGGCAAACACCAACTCATTTATCGCGCAATTAAGAATTTGTTTGATAAACAAACTCCAGTGGATGTTTTAACTGTCACTGAAGAACTCATGAATATGAAAGAACTCGAAACCATCGGTGGTGTTGAATACCTTCAACAATGTTCCGATGCGATGGTCGCTCTTTCTAGTATTGATTACTACGTCAACATCGTTAATGACCAAGCCGTTTTAAGAAGACTTATTCAAACATGTCGTGATATCGATGCTGCTTATTTAAGTGAAGAAATTAACGATGTTAACGAATTCATCGCTAACAGCGAAACTACATTAAAAGATGCTGTTGAAAAAAGAAGAGTGGCGGAATTTAAAAAAGCCAAAGATGTTGCTGAAGAAGTTAAGCTCAATATCGAAACACCACAAGAAGTTAAAACCGATGGTGTTAGTGGTCTTACCACTGGCTTTGATAGATTAAACAATATTACACAAGGCTTCCATCCAGGTGACATGATCATTGTTGCCGCTCGTCCATCTGTTGGTAAAACCGCTTTAGCGCTTAACTTCGCCTATAGAGCGGCTAACCGTACAAATAAGCCTATTGCTATCTTCTCTCTAGAAATGCCTGCGGAAGCGCTTATTAAGCGTCTTATCGGTGTGGAATCTTCTGTCTCCTTAACCAAAATTACCACAGGTAACCTCGTGGGTGTTGATAGAGCAAAAGTTGCTAACGCAATTTATAAAATTGGTAGTTTACCAATCTATATTGATGACTCCCCTAACGGCAAGTTAATGGATATCATCGCTAAGAGTAGAAAACTCCAAGCTAATGAACCTGATTTAGGTATGATTATTATCGACTACTTAGGTTTAGTTACTACAGGTAGTTCCTCTAAAGGTGCGGATTCCCGTCAAGAAGAAGTCCGTAAAACCTCTTTAGCGTTAAAGGCTTTAGCAAGAGAACTCCAAGTCCCAATTATTGTCGTTTCTCAATTATCCCGTGACGTTGAAAAACGTGGTGAAAATAAACGTCCTATCCTTTCTGACTTACGTGACTCTGGTTCTATTGAACAAGACGCTGACGTCGTCATGCTCCTTTACCGTGAAGACTATTATAAAAATAGTAAAGCGCCTAACAGTAACGCCGGTAATAAGAAAATGGGCAACCTAAGTGGTAGTGAACGTTTTGAAATGGTGAAAGAACAAAAAGAAAAGATTACTGGTGAACCAATGGGTGGTGACGTCTCCTATGTTGAAGTTAACGTTGCTAAAAACAGAAATGGTCAAACTGGTAATGCCTATCTCTTCTTCTATAAGAGCTTTGGTCGTTTTGACGAACCAAGTGAAGAATGGCTCAAGCAAATGAGAGAGATAGCCGAAAACGCAGCGAACTAATGTACTACCATATTATTGCTTCTGGCTCCAAAGGTAATGCGACCATTATTGTCTCTAATAAGACCGTATTATTAATTGATATGGGCATTTCTTTAACACGCCTTTCTGAGGGTCTAGAAGAAATACATTTAAGCGTAAAAGACATCACAGGTGCCTTATTTACCCATAATCACACCGATCATATCTCTGGATTAAAATTCATTTCTCCAAAGATTATGTACGCTTTAGAAGGCACACTTCCAACATCCTTATCTAATGTTGTTTTTCCTAATGAGCCATTTACCGTAGGGGACTTTACTATCACCCCAATTAAGACTAGCCATGATGCGATTAATCCATGTGGCTTTTTCATTAAAGATGATAAAGAATCATTATTCTATATGACAGATACTGGAGTCTTCTTGGAAGAATCATTACTAATCATTAAAAATCCAACATATTTAATTATTGAATCAAATCACGATATTAAGATGCTATTGCACACCGATAGACCATTTGAATTAAAGAATCGTATTCTTTCAGAATATGGTCACTTATGTAATGAAGATAGCGCCATCGCCGCGATATCCATTATTGGAGATAACACTAAAGAGATTATCTTAGCCCATCTTTCTGAAGAGGCTAATACTCCTGAATTAGCTTTAGAGGCTTATGATAAAATCTTTAATCACTTCCATATTAATAAGGATAAATATATTATTAGGTGCGCGAACCAGTGGAAATCACTTTCTGGAGGAGACTTACCTCATGAAGATTAAGATTTATGCGATTGGGCACTTAAAAGAAGCCTACTTAAAGCAAGGCATTAATGAATATCTCAAAAGACTAGAACCATACGCTCAAGTGGAAGTTATTGAAGTGGATGATGAACCCGTCAATAACAATCCAAGTCAAAAAGATATTGAGAATGTTAAGAATAAAGAAGGTCAAAAGATTATTAAACTACTTAAAAATAACGAATATCTTATTGGCTTAGATTTAGTTAAAAAACAATTAACCAGCGAAGAATTCGCTAAATACATTGAGGATAAGTTTGTTTTAGGAGGTTCTAATATCTCCTTTGTTATCGGTGGTTCCTATGGTTTAAGTGAAGAGTTAAAGAATCGCTGCAACGATAGATTATCATTATCAAACATGACTTTCTTACATCAGATGACAAGATTGATTCTTTTAGAACAAATCTATCGCGCATTTAAAATTAATAGAAATGAGGTATACCACAAATGAGAGACTATGAAGAATTCAAAAATTTAAGAAAAGAAAAGGATGAGAACAATCCATTCTGCGCTCTATACTTTCTTGAAAGTGGTGAATCTTTCTATTTAGAACCAGTATTTTATACCCAACTTATGGGCTTTAAAGATCATTTCGCTGATAAGTATCCACTCATTATCGATAAGATGCTTGAACTCGTAAAGAGAAATAAAAAAGTTGTCTTTACCGGTAACTTTGAAAGTCCATTAACGGAAGTCGACAACTATATTTATTTAGAAGTTACTGACGTGACTGATGCCTTACAGATTTTCGCTGAAGATAAGTCACGCGGTAGTGATTATGGGGATTAGCCTTGAACAGGTCTTAATTCCTTCATAGAGATCCACATAATTCTTAAACCTAAAGTTAAGATGAAGAATAGTGGAGCTTGGCTTGTTAAGAAGAAACCAGCGATTAAAGTAATGATAGCTGGAGATAAAGCAAGTCTAGCTTCAATTTTTTGTGTTAACCATGGTGTGAAGTAGTTGTTTGGATTGTTTTTGCCACGGGTTAAGATCCACATGATGAAGCCCATAACAATACTTAAACCGAAGAAGATCGCTAAATAGATACCACTTGTACCCCAAACGTTAACAACCTTGCTTGATTCATAAGATTTATTTAAAACCTTTTTGAAGTTGTTTAAGAAGCCTTTGGTGTAGTCATCACTTCTGATGTCTTGGGCAACAGCGTTACCATCTTTATCTTTAACGGTTAATAAATCTTTTAAACCAGTTTGAGTGGCTTCCATGGTTTTATAGTCACCATTATAGGAAGAAGCGATTGCTTTAGTGGAATCTTGGCCATACACAACCATATAGAATGTATCTGGGAAGATAACCATATAGCTAGGTGTATAAACACCTTCTTTTTCTTCTAAGATTTCGGTTGTCTTTAACTTATATGTTTTAGCCACTAATTCGTTATTAATGATTTTCTTTTCAGCGTTGGTTTGAACGTTGCTAACATAAATCATGAAATCATATTGACCAGTGGCTGTATTTACATATGTGGCGAATGGTTTTTTGGAACCGTATTCTTCATAGTTAACAAGCGCACCGTTTTCTTTAACGGATAATAAGTGATCAACACCTAAATCAAATTCAACTTTACGATTTTCATTTAAATCAATGGCCATAGCGGTAAGAGTTTTCTCTAAACCGAAGGTGTATTTATTTAAAAAAGTGGAACCATTGACATTAGCTTGGGAGATAAAAATAGGGAGAACAGGCAAGAATAAAGATAAGACAAAGAAAACGATTGTTAACCATAATGGACCGTTTTTTGCCCCTCTAATTGCCGCGGCGTTATTGATTAATACGCCGAACCCATCTCTTAATACTTCTTTAGTTCTTTCTTTCATTTTGCTAACCTCGCAGTCAAACTATTTTACAAATATTGTTTGAAAGAGTAAA
>JBGUMU010000103.1:0-29328 GCA_045116995.1 Bacilli bacterium | reverse complement strand
AACGCTGCAAGAATGGTTCCTTAGCCAAGTCTGGTAAGGCAATTGACTGCAACTCAATGATCATCGGTTCGAATCCGGTAGGAACCTCCATCTTATCTAGGTGATACTGGATAAGTCCCTTGTCAGCATCAAAAATGCGCCTCTAGCTCAACTGGATAGAGTGTCAGACTACGAATCTGGAGGTTACGAGTTCGATTCTTGTGAGGCGCGCCATAATCGGGACGTAGCGTAGCTTGGTATCGCGTCAGTTTTGGGAACTGAAGGCCGCAGGTTCAAATCCTGTCGTCCCGACCAAACTAGAAAATAACCCCTCAATACAATGAGGGGTTTTAATTTACCTTTATCACGCCAATAAGTTCATGATTAGTTTGACGATGAAGTAGTCTTTAAGAACGCTGTTGGCCCATCTTCTAAAAGCAATACCACGTTTTGATCTAACGCGGTACCCAACAGAAATAATCATGTCGAGGTTATATAGGCGAGTTGTTCTTGTGACTTTTCTAGTGCCCTCAAGTTGAACTTGTGCGCCTTCCGCACATATTGAATCTTTTTCTGACTCCTGGTCATCATAAATTTTGTTTATGTGACTTAGTATTCTTGTTCTGTCGACATCAAATAGCAAAGCCATTTCTTTTTGTGTCAATCACACAGTATCATGTTGTAAATCCGCTCGAACATCGAGCTCAAAACCGTTGTCAGTAAACCTGACTAGTTCAAATTTGTCAATTTTTATGTAATAAATCTACGAATCCATCATATAAAATTAAAAAAATCCAAACAATGTATTGACAAGTACACTTGGCATAATCTAATATAATGCTGTGACAAGTCAACTTGGCAAAAAGGAGATGTCGAAATTATGGAAAAAGAAGAAATCTTAATGAAAGCTCAACAAGAGAATAAAGGCAAAGATATCGCTGATTTAGAAGCCCAAAAGAAGGGTACTAGTATTGCCTTCATGGTTGGTGGCTTATCATTCATCGCTATCATCATCGTTGAAATGATTGTGAATAATGTTATGCACTATGAAATCATGGGTGGCTGCTTCATCATGTTAGCAACAGCCTTCTATGTCAAATTCTTTATGCTTAAGAAAAGACATGAACTAGTAGTGGCTGTTTGCTATACACTAATCGCTCTTGGATGGTTAACATTCTGGATCTTAAGATTAACCAAGGTAATCTAGTATGGATGAAGCATTAATTTTACATAACAACGTCGCTAAAGTCAGAAGGGAAAAAAGAATGTCCCAAGCGGAACTTGCCGACCTTGTTGGTGTTTCGCGAAACACCATTAGTTCAATCGAAACTGGACAATATCAACCCACCGCAAAATTAGCGTTGCTCCTCTGTGTCGCATTGGATAAAAAGTTTGAAGAATTATTCTATTTCTAGCTCTAAAAACCAATCCTTTAACCTCTATTCAATCACTAAAAGTTTATTAGATTAATCTAAAAAGTATTGACAATGATTTTAATCAATACTAAATTGTTGGTAGAGATAAAGGCAAAACTACAGTAATGTAGTGACGCAAAACTATAGGGTCTTATAATAGAAAGATAGCCAGCAACCTCAACTATTCTTATAAAAAGTTGAGGTTTTTAATTTCTACAGAGACAGCCAGTTACCTACGGTAAAAGCAAAATACTTAGGTAATGAAGATGCTCAAAAAGAAAATAAGTACAAGATTAAAAATTGTTGCAGCAACCGCTACAGTAATTTTCACCTTGGCCACTGTCTTCACTAGTACAATCGCTTGGTTCTCCACAAAAACTTCAGTGGAAGTTAGTGGTGGAACTTTTACCGTTCAAAACGTCTCTGGCCTTGAATACGACTTATATTATCTTGATCATTTCGTGGTCAATGAATCCAATAAAGACGGTAACTTCAATACTACTTGCAATATCCACTCTGGTTATGAAGTAGCAGCGTCTAATCCAGTTTTCTATAAAGTTAATTTTGACGATGATGGTCATGTCATTGATAACGAACAAAATATCGTTTCTGAAGAATTAGATCCAACTAATATTTCTCATTTATGGCCAGCCCATAAACTTACCTATGCTATTGTCATTAAAAACGGTAGTGTTGGTCGCTTCTCCTTGCAATCTTGGGATGAAGAAACTGATGAAGATACCAAAACCAAAGATAACCTCGATAATGATGTCCTCATTTCCTTATCATGGGCTATCAACCTCTATGGTGCCTCTTATAACATTACAAAAACAAACGATGCCGCCGCTGACGTAGCGACAGGTTTTGCCACATATACAGGTGCCACACTTTCAGATACATTCAACTATAGTCAAGCTTCTCCAGCGCCACTTCCAAGACAAGCAATCAATGTTATTAACAATGCCTCTGGAGAAAGCGGTGAATTAACACGTCAAATCTTATACTTCTCTATCGAATTCGACGATAGTTCTGATACTTATTACGAATTAGACACTAACGATTCCTATTACACCAAGAGTGTGTATGGCAATAGTAACTGTTATGAGAACCTTATCTTAAAGGATCTCGTTTTCATGCTTAGTTAAACGGAGAAAACCCATGAAGTTAATGGAAAAGATTAAATCTCTAACTCCAAAACTTTCTTCCCGTAAAGGAAAGATTATTGGTTTCTCTTTGCTCGTTGCTGGCAGTGTTGGTGCTGTGACCATGACCACTTTAGCGTGGTTCAACTTAACCGCGAAAGAATCCAAAATCAAAATGGTTACCGGTGACTTAAATGTCGAAATCAATAAAGTCTCCGCTTATAAATACGTTTACCCATACTACAAAAACTCCACTGAATACATCGACTACGATAGTGAAGGTGTCGTTAAGAAATATGTCTTAGAAGATCACTTGCTCACCTATGGTGGTCAAGATATCGACGATATCAATATCACCTCCGATGATGCGACAGTGACATTAGGCACTAAAACATTAAATAGTCCTAATTCCACAACAAATCAAAACGAAGCATCTGCGACAAGAATCCTTCTTCCGAATGCTTCATATGTCCCAGAATTCCGTTATTACCTCGTGGGTGATGGCTTATTCTGTGGTGTTGATGAATCCTGGGCTATCAATAAATCTTACGCCTTTGGTTTAAGAGGTGATGTCTCCGCTGAAACTCACGCTATCATTGATAACGTTGTTGTTTCTGCCGGTTCTTCCTTCTCACTTATTGAAGTTCTTGAAGAATATATCAATAATCAAACCGTTTACTCATATTACTACTTCCCAATTAGTAGCATCGCTGAAAGCGCTTCTTCATTTAGAGTAGTGGATTCCAATAGTGATGGTGTGGGTGATAAGCTTCTTTGCTTAAGAAGCGGTATTTATACATTCACCTATTCTCCAAATCAATTATCTATCGAATTGCGCACTAGTGATGGTGGTCAAAGAAAAGACGTTTCCGTCATTATCAATAACTCTATGGACCCAACCAAAATCAGTATTGATTACGCTGGTTCCGTTGATAAGGATGATTATCCAACAATTGATAGTTATGTTCCTACCGCTATCTATAATCAAAACACAGCGTTAATCTTAGACGTTGAACTTAATTTCACTAACCCAAACCCAGTGGATGCCAGTTTACAAATTGAACGTACTAACGCTACAAGTAATTCTATTTTTAATACCCCAAATAAATATCAAGACACTACTCATAACCTTGATGGTTATATTGATGACCAACATCAAAATCTTTTGAGAGCGTCTGACTTTTATAATTTCTACGCTCAGTTCACTAGAACTCCATATGCTGATGCTGATGCAATATGGGCGGGTCTTCACCGTGTTGGTGATAATCAATCACAAAAGTTCTTAAATGGTGAAACGTATGATAAGACTATTGATTGTTTATTACACACTAAAGAACAAAGCGATTCACTTACTGTTGCCCCAAGCGGTACTACAAACATTTATCACTGCTATATCGTCATTGAATACGACTACGAATACGGCGTCTATTTCTTAGATAAGAACCGTCTTGGTAAAACATATTTATTAGACCGTGATTTTGGTTTCCATTTCTCTGGAACCCAACACAAAGAAAGTTGAGATTGAAGATGGATAAGAAGAAAGGTCTAGCGATTCTATACATCTCCACAATTTCAACCTTGGTTTCGACCATTGCTTTAAGCGTGGGCATGACTATTGCCTTATATAAGAAATCCGTTAATGGTAATGGTACTTATGGCGAAGTTTCATTACGTTCATACTATGAAAGTGGCAGTGGCACGGAAAATGACCCATTTATTATCACGCGCCCACGCCACCTATATAACCTTTCAAGATTACAAGGCTTAGGCGTCTATGGTGAAAAGACCTATTTCCAACTTGGTAAAGTTGACTTAGGTGGTGTTGATAGTAATGGTGTACCAATGTGCTACGCTGATGATAGTTCTAACACCAAAGTCCCATATCTTGATATGAGTGACTCTAACAGAGAAACAAACCCAATCAACGCCATTGGTTCCGAAGCCTTACCATTCTATGGTGAATTTGATGGTCAAAACGTTGAAATCAAGAACTTAAAAGTTTATGCCAACCCGCAAGACGCTGGTTTATTTGGCTATACCGCTCACGGTTCTGAAGTCCATAACTTATTCCTTAGTAACGTCACAATTAACGCATTAGGTTATACATCTGATTATTCTGATTTATATAGCCCAGAAAGCACAATTGGTAATAACGCTTACTTCTCATATAATCCAAACGATGGTAGTCCAGCTATTAGTTTTAACGCCAGTAATCATAATACTGAATACACATATTTCTACGCTGATGAAAACTTTGAATATACCGCCCAAGGCTCTTCACCAATCCCAGCGGTGACTATCGTCTCTCCATCAAATACTTATACATTCTCTTCATTACTTTCTGGTGACTTAATCAAGATGGATAACAATCAAATCGTTCCTGATATGGATAGATTGTTTAGTTTCTTCGCGGAAAAGAAAGCAGAACCAGAAACAAAATACCCAATCCAAGCTTCTTCAACTGCTTCCTTAATCGTTTCCAGCGTTGATAGATATGGTCAAAAACACTCCAAAGTGCTCTTAACTTTAGAATTTGACTTTACTTTAGATTCATCTACATCAAACTTCATTTCGATGGGTGCTCATCTCACAAGTGACCACGGCAATAACATCGGTTTAATCGCTGGTCACTGTGATGGCTCAATCTATGATTGCTATGTCTATAATGGCTCTTTAGTTATGAACAATGGTGGTAATGGTTACCATAATTTAGAAAACGGTTCTAACTTAGGTTTAATCGGCCTTGTAGGCGCTACTGTTCAAAACATTTTAGCCAACGAATCAGACGTTGGTGTTAAAGAAGGTAAGAACATCGGTGTTCTTGACTTTACAACCATCTATCGTGAAATTATTGATGATCACTCATTTGATAATTCAACAACATCTACTGGTGTTGGCGCTGGCGTTACATATGAGCCAGTTTCAACTTCTAAATACGAGCAATATCTCCGTTATAACAACGGAATATATATTACCGAAGAGGAAGATTCTGTTTCTTTTAGAGGACGTACAATAGTTACAAATACCGATTTGGGTGTCTTTACTGTTGCTACCGACGCCGCTTCTGCTGGCTATGGTCCAGATTCAGGCCAAAATCTATCTAGTTCAATGATTTTGACTGAAGATTTAGCTATCAAAGATGCTGGTGATAATGATAATTATTATATTTACTATTCCACCGGCGAGTTCAACAAAAGCTTTTATCAAACCTATGGTGGCTCATCATTCTCAGAGTATGCAAATAGTTATAACGTTTCTAACAATTCTCATTTCTTGCTTGGCCATCATTTCCCAAGAAAAGAACAGGTCACTAGAGATACTTATGAGTTGAGAGAAGCAAGACAAAACTACTTTGTCCGTTTTAAATTAGATCCTAACTATCGCAAAGGCAAAGGCTTCTATTTCTCTGATTTGGATACTGACACCGATGGTGGTGCTTTCATGGCAAACTACTTTAACTACAAGTTAGTGGACCAAAATAGTTATCACGTTCCGGTTGGTGATAATAAATGTGGCGTCATGCTTAAAAACAACCTTCGTCAAGATATTGGCAATTTATCCGGAAGCTTTGCTTTGCCAGATTTGTCAAGCACCTATGGTGGTGTGCCTATTGTTCCTTTGTGTTTAGAAGATTCGGAAGGAAAACCATATGTTAGCAATATGGTTAACTTTGAAATAAAAAATACTTTAG
Organism: Bacilli bacterium; assembly: GCA_045116995.1. Taxonomy (GTDB): domain Bacteria; phylum Bacillota_I; class Bacilli_A; order RFN20; family CAG-826; genus RUG14515. Next base: position 23,101 of record JBGUMU010000103.1, on the reverse strand, counting down.
CGAATGTTACTATCGTTGCAGCACCTACTGATCGCACTAAGCCTTCTGCATTAGGCATCTATAAACTTGATGGTAGCGATTTTTCTGGCAGTATTGACTACTCAACATTGAGCTACAACTTGCAGTTTAACCAAAGCTATGCTGATCCAGATTATGCATTTTTCATGCCAACAGATAGCAACTTGGCATATTTTGACTATCGTGTGAATGGCACAACTGGTAAAGGCGAAATTGGTACATACACAAGCGGTGGTACATTTAATGTTGCTACTAACGCTACAAACGCCACTGTCGCTAAGGAATATGGCTTGTCAGAATATGGTTATACCAGTGGCAAAACTAGATTATTTGCACACACATTCTGTTTGCCAAAAGGCAGATATTGCATTGGTTCTGCGTCTAAAGGCGACCAATGCGTACCAAAGATTTTTTATATTTGTGCTCAGGGTCAAGATGATGGCCAATTTGACTTCGATGATACAGTCTTCTCCAGTGTCGATAGAGTCGAGAATGTTGACTTTACTAACGTTCCACGTTTCGACACAAATGGCGTTGAACAAATCGTTGTTCAAGAAATTTCATCCTATAATCCAAGTAGTCCAACAGATGGTAATAAATTAGGCAATCGCAGATGTTATGTTGCTTTAGTCAACTCTGATAGATCTCTATTTAGTGATTCAGGAACGTCTGATTTATCGTTCACTTATGATCCGGTAAGTGGGAAATTCATAATATCGACCACGCTGCAAGGGCAGGCACTGATAGACGCGATTAAGCATGTAGCTGTAGATAACTACAATCACTCGCTAGCGGGCGACCCGAAACAGTTAACGGTATCATTACTAGGTATAGAAAGTAGTGGGCAAGTCATTGTCTATCCAGTGAACAATTAAGGAGGTAAGTATGAAAGTTAAAAAGTTATTAAAATTCTTGTGTTTCTTCATCGTTACAGTTCCTTTTGCTGCTGGATGCCAAGGTACAAGAGAGACCAACTTAAATGGTCATCATTCACAAAAATATCTCCTTGCTGGTAGATTAGACGCCAGTGATAACGTTTTTAATTATTATGCAATTAATAACGACACAGAATACGCTGTTTCTTTGAAAGAAGCGTATACAAACAACACTGATGATATTTACGTGCCAGATGAATATAATAACAAACCAGTTACGGGCATTTATAGAAGTGCCTTCTATAAGAGTAGAAGCCCAAGAATCTATCTTCCAAATACCATCACAGTCATTGACTATGAAGCGTTTTTAGGTAGCAGAATCCAAACCATAACTATCCCATTCTCAGTCAGTCAAATAGGTGAAGGAGCATTCTATTCTTGTAAGTACTTGACTAAAGCCGCTATTCAAAACAGTTCAACCACATCAGAAGCCTCTTCTGCCTGTTCTTGCTCTGAAATCATTGATAATGGCGGTGGTGAAAGAACATATTCCACACTTAAAACAATTCCATCGTTCTGCTTCTTCAACTGTGTGGCAATGAAAGAACTCGTTCTTCCTGAATCAATTGAAGAAATTGAATACGAAGCATTCAATGGCTGTAGTGCATTGTTCTCCACTTTAGCCTTTATGAATATTAAAGCCATTCGTTCTAGAGCATTCCAAAACTGTAGCGCTCTCAAGAATGTCTATATTTCCCGTTCTTTCTTTGAAGAAGATGAAAACAATGAACCGGTTGGCGTTATTGAGGAACATGCCTTTAATGGCTGTAATGATGCTTTAACGTTCCACCTTGTTGGCGATAATGACACAGTAACAACTTGGCTAAATCTTTCTAGAAACCTTTACCGTTGGAACGTTAAAAACGAGTTTAATGACCCAGAATTAAGCAGCAATCGATTCACTTATGATATCACCACGAGTGGCGCATCTTATTCTAATGACTGGATTTATACAACTGACAATAACAACGATGTTGAAATTACTTCCTATATTGGTCCAACTGATATTGAAGGTACTCCAGTTAGATTTCTTTCAATTCCAAATGAATTACCGAGTGGTTCCGGCCATTACGTTAGAAAAATTGCTGTTAATGCTTTGGATACAGTCAAAGCAAGTCTTAATCGCTTATATTTGCCAAAATCATTATGGAGAATTGAAAACAGCTTCTTTGGAAGTGGATATACAAATTTGACTGTTATTGATGATAATACAACTTGCGCTTTAGATGAAACCAATATCCAAGGTGGAAGCTCATTAACCCCAAGAATTATTCTTAACGGTCTCACATCTTTGAAAGTTATCGGCGCTAAAGCATTTATCGATTTGCCATCATTAGTTAACATTAAAAAGTTATATCTTCCATACTCATTAGAAGCAGTTGGTTCGTTTGCTTTTGGCAATGGTGCTAGCAGTAGTGCAAGCAAACGACATATGAGAAACGTAACCGATTTTAGATGGGATTATGATGATGATTTATCCGTTTTAAAAGTAATTGGTGAGGAAGCTTTCTTCGCTATTGGAAGAAACGATGCAAGCAACAGCATTACAAGTGGAGAACCTTCTCAAGGTCACGTTGATGCATCGGGAAACGAAAGATATCAATTAACCACACTCGTATTTCCACGCACTTTCAAGGGTTTTGGCGTGACTAGTAGTGATGCATCAACACATGGATTGAGCATCACAGACACTAACTTTAATAACCGCAGTGCGTTTGCGGGCTCGCCTTTGCTTTATAAAGTTGTTTTTAAAGGTAGTAAAAAGAGTAAGGTTCAAAGTTCACCTAATTCCACTGATTCAGCAACAACTAACCTTATGCTTGGCTACAACACATTTGCTATGAACAATAGTCTAAGGACTATCATTTTTGAAGAAAGATGCGGCAGAAATATCTTCTTCCTTACTGAAAATAAATATCAACCAACAATTGGCTGGTCTTCTGGTAAATACAAAAATGACTTCAGTGGTGATCCTGCCCTTCAAACACTGGTGCTACCTAATAAATACACAACACTTCGTTTTCAAAACTATGCACTGCAAGGTAATTCCCGCGCTGTTATGTATCTTTCAGGAGCATACGCTACTGGTAATAGCTCTAAAATTAGAGGAGTAACTACACACAACAACGCTGCATATATTAATTATATTAATAACGTTAATACTGATGCTTGCGATATAGCTAGTGACGCTGTTAAAAGATGGCGCACCATCGGTGACGAAGGCTACGATGATACTGTAGGCGTCAAGGAATACACTGGTTACGATTTCCAAGGAGATATAACTAAAAACTATTTTGGCATTGATCAAAAAATGCCTATGTATGAAAACATCCATTACATAGAGACAATTAATGTTCCCGGCATTAATGTTGATGTCGAAGTAGGTATTGGCAACACTAAAGAATATGCTGAATCAAATAAATGTGCTTTTGTGACAGGAACTGAAAGTGGCAAAGCCACAATGACTAAATACTTGTATGACCGTTGGGATAGTAGCTTTACTGGCACCGCTAGAGTTCCAGCCACAGTCAACAATTCTCAAAACAGTAGCTTTACAGTCAACGCTATTGGCGATTCTGCTTTTAGTGCGGCTTATTGCGATAGCGACAAAATAACAAACTATAAAGACGACACCCTTCACAAAGATTTAACTGCAGTTGAAATACCTGATACGATTGCAAAAATTGGTGAATATGCCTTTATGAGAGCATATGGCATCACCAAAGTATCTGCCTATAACGTCAGCACAAATAATTTGATTGGTAACTATATCATGCCATCCTCTTTAGCTGAAATTGGCAAACTAGGTTTAGCGTTCTGCAATATTGAACAAATCCTAAATATTCCAAACAATTGCTTGTTCTATGAAAACACTCACGCCACAACTTATGAAGTATCTGTTTTTGCTAATAATTTCTCGTTGAGAAAAGTTACATTTGGTAACAACTCAACATCATCAACTTATTATGAAACCTCAACATACACACACGATAACTCTAGCGACATATACACATCTGCGGTGTATTCGAAAGCCGGCGTGACCTATAATGCTTCGTCATTATTAGTTGTCCTTAATAGAAATAGTGATGACAAACTCAAACCATCCGGAGATGTCAGTGATGATCCAGTCACTATCGGCAATGAGACAGTACATTACAGCAAGTTTAATGGTCAATACGCTGATTATTTCTCCTATGGTGCGTTTAAAATGTGCCATTGGGTTGATTCTTTAGTTGTGGGCAACGCTATTGATAACACACTAAATCAGCCACTTATTTCTGGCTTAGATAAGATAATTTATTTGAATGAAACTTATGATTTCACCGCTGATGATAGAGCACTAAAGTCTATTTCGTTTGGCTCTGCAGGCATGGTCAACACATCACCTTACTCTTTTGAAGGTTGTAGCAATCTAGTAATGATTGAACTGCCACGCATTCCTGATGCAACTATTCCAGCAGGCCTGTTCTCCGCTATTAATAATGAAAATCTTGTCTTTAAAGTACCTTCTGATAATACTGGTATCAACTTTAAAGTTTGTGAAAAAGGTGTTTTAGACTTAACCTATACCGGTTATGCTGGTATTGAGGACGGAGCATTTAGAGGAAGCACTATCAAGGAAATCATTGCCCCAATCACTACTGACTTTACTGTTGGTGTAGATGCTTTTGGTGATTGCACTTCTTTAGAAAGTATCGATTTCTCTAATGTAACTGATACTGTCTATTTAAATGGTTCATTCCGTGGTGCTACTTTATCTTCCACAATGTTTGATTTTGGAAGTCAAGCGTTCATTTATTTCGGCGATGAAACATTCAAAGGTGCTGCATTTACTGATAATACATTCGTCTTCCCTGCCAAGACTGCTAAAATCGGCAAATCTTGTTTTGAAGAGTGTGATGTAAAAGATAATGAATTGAAGACAGTCACAGCGGAAGCTAATTTAATGCATTTAGAAAGATTTACTTCCGACACGGGATTGAAAGAAAACTACGAAGGCGATACGACTGGTTTTAGAGAAATTGGTAATTTTGCTTTCTATTTATGCAAGCACTTGAATAATTTTGATTTCTCAAAATTCACTGAAGTTGAAAGAATTGGTCATTATGCTTTTGGTATGATTAAATATGGCGATGATGGAATCATCCCATTACCTGAGAATCATAGTCAAATGGCCTCGAATGCCAGAATTACTTCCGATGGTGTAATTAATTTCAATGCAAATCTTAAAAGTCTTGGTTGCGGCGCTTTCAATAGTACCGCTATCACTGCTGTGACAATTAATTCTACTGCAATTAAATTTGAACGTGGTGGTACTTATACTAGTGAAACACGTTGCAAAGCCGTCATGAACAATGGCTTGAATAATGGCTGCCATCAGTTTAGACATTGTGACAATCTTATTAGTGTTATATTTACAGTTTCAAACTGTGCACTTTTTTCTGAATCTGACTATTTATTCAAAAATGATAATGGTCAAGAAAACTTCTTCTCTTGGTGTAATAACTTGCAATTCGTAGTACTACCAACTGGCTATGATATTCAACATTTCACTGGTTCTGGCTCTGGTGGAAATGTACGTCCTGACTCAATGTTTTGGGGCTCTAAAACAAGTTGTAAAGTATATACCTATTACACCGCCAAAAGGGTGTATGACAATGGTGGAACCGTTAATATTTATTGGCGCCGTACTGGCAATAACACTACATGTGATATGGTTTATTATGTTGCTAACAATGCATCTTTGGCATATATCGATAATGGAGAGTGGAAGCTATGCTTATCCAATCAACAATATTGGACATTAAGAAATGGCGTAGTAACCTATCTTGGAACCGCAACCATTAATAAAACCACTGGTCTCGTAACCTTTAAACAAAATAGTGTCACAATCGCGACAGCGGATGCTAATGGTATTACATTCGCATCATAAAACAGTTCATCTCTCAGTTCTTCTTTGGGAGACGGAGGGCTGAGATTTGATATATGGGCACAGCCTTATAGGGTTGTGCTTTCTTTTTAATCCACCTATAATCATGCATTTTTATCGCATCAATCTAAAAAGATTGAAAAATATAAATACGCGTATTACACTAAAATAGATGTTTAGGAGGCATATAATATGGGCTTAATTAAAGCTTTAGCCGGAGCAGTTAGCTCCACATTTGCTGACCAATGGAAGGAATATTTCTATTGTGAAGCATTACCAGTTGATGTCTTAGTCGAAAAAGGTCAAAAGAGAGTCAATGGTAAAAGATCATCCAACACTAAAGGTAGTGAAAATATCATTTCTAATGGTTCTATAGTAGTCGTCGCTGACGGTCAATGTATGATCATCGTTGATCAAGGCAAAGTCGTTGAATTCGCTGCTGAACCAGGTGCTTACAAATTTGATTCCAAAACTGAATCCTCTATTTTCGCTGGTTCCTTTGGTGAAAGAGTCATCGGTTTATTCAAAACAATCGGTAGACGTTTCACATTTGGTGGTGACACAGGTAGTGACCAAAGAGTCTATTACTTCAACACCAAAGAATTAGTGGACAACAAGTTTGGTACACCAAACCCAGTTCCATTCAGAATCGTTGATAACAACGTTGGTTTAGACGTTGACGTTTCTGTCCGTTGTAATGGTGTCTTCTCTTATAAGATTACAAACCCAATTCTCTTCTATCAAAACGTCTGTGGTAATGTCACAGAAGCTTACACAAGAAGTCAATTAGATAGCCAATTAAAGACAGAATTCATTTCTGCTTTACAACCAGCATTTGGTCGTTTATCTGAATTACAATTAAGACCAAACCAAATCATGACTCACTTAACTGATTTGGAAAACGCGATGAATAATGTTCTTGATGAAAAGTGGGGTTCCTTACGTGGTATCGAAGTTATCTCCATTGCTTTAGGTTCCGTTACTCTTCCAAAAGAAGACGAAGATCTCATCAAAGAATTACAAAGAAAGAATGTTTACGCTAGAAACGCTGCTATGGCGGGTGCAACTTTAGTGGAAGCTCAAGCTGAAGCTATGAAGAATGCTGCTAGTAACGCTAATGGTGCTGCTATGGGCTTCTATGGCTTAAATATGGCGGCCAACGCTGGTGGCATGAATGCTGCCGGTTTCTACCAAATGGGTGAACAACAACAAGCACAACAACAAGCGCAAGCACAACAACAAGCTGCTGCGGGTGGTTGGACATGTCCAAAGTGTGGTGCTAAAGCCACCGGTAAATTCTGCCCAGAATGTGGCACAAAGAAACCAGAAGAAGATGCTGGTTGGGTCTGCCCACAATGTGGTACAAAGGCCACAGGTAAGTTCTGTCCAGAATGTGGTACCAAGAGACCAGAAGGCGAAAAGAAAATCAAATGTAATAAATGTGGTTGGGAACCAAAACCAGGTGAAAAAGCACCTAAATTCTGCCCAGAATGTGGTGACCCAATTAACGATTTAGACGAAGTCAAATAGTATATGGCAAATAAAGAATTAGAATGCCCTTGCTGTGGTGGTACATTAAGTTACGATCTCCACAGTAAAGATATCGTTTGTCCATTTTGTGACTCGCACTTTTCCGTTGATGATTTAAAGGAATACACTGACAATTTAGCGACAGATAAAGAAGAAGATACCGCTTGGGATGAATCAAAAGTCCAAGAATACACCGACAAAGAAATGAAGGGTATGAAAGTATACTCTTGTGAATCTTGTGGTGGTGAAATCATTGTTGATGAAACAGCCTCTTCTACTTGCTGCCCTTATTGTGGTAACAATATCCTTGTTTCTAAACAACTTGCAGGCGATTTAAAGCCAAATCTTGTTATTCCATTTAAACAAGATAAGGATAACGTCTTAGGTAGTTTAAAATCCTTCTTTAAGAAAAAACCATTATTACCAGGTTCATTCTCTAAAGATAATGTCATTACTGAAGTTAAACCTTTATATGTTCCATTCTGGCTATTCGACGCTGATGTCGCAGGTAGAGTGAGATTTAAAGGTGAAAAGACTCATAGTTGGTCTGACTCCAAATATGACTATGAAGAAACTAAATACTATTCTCTTGTTAGAGATGGTGAAATCGCCTTTGATCACGTTCCAGTTGATGGTAGTAAAAAGATGGAAGACCAATTAATGGAATCCATCGAACCATATGACTTCAAAGAAGCTGTCCCATTTAACGCTGGTTATTTAGCAGGCTATGCCGCAGATAGATATGACGTTAGTAAAGATGAAACATTCTCAAGAGCGACAACCCGTTTCCGTGAAGGCACAATCCAAGCTTTTAGAAGTGATATCCATGGTTATGAAAATGTTAGCTATGCTAATTCACAAATTCAACTTAGCAACACTAACGCACAATATGCTTTATATCCAGTTTGGATCTTAAATACTAAATGGAAAGAAAAACCATACCGCTTTGCGGTCAATGGTCAAACCGGTAAAATCGCTGGTAACTTACCAATTTCTGTTGGTAAAGCCATTATGTTCTGGAGTTTATTCTTCTTAGCGATTGCGGGCTTACTCACAGGTATTGGCGCTATCGCTCAATACATCGTTCCATTCTTAGTGGCCGGTCTTATCCTCGGTGCAGGTGTTGCCTCAATCATCTTAGCGGTCATGGTGAAGAAGAATAAGAATGTCAGTTTCCAATATGGAGCGGCATCCTATGTCAGAAATAATTCCTTCCACATCTTAGGAAGAAAAGACATCTTCTTATATAGCGAAGTTAAAAAGACTGCTAGACCAACATCTGATAAAGATTAAAAAGAAAAGCAAAGTAAAAGATAGCCGAATTAATCGACTATCTTTTTTGTTGCTCTAAGTTATTGACCTAAGACCACTCGTTCTTTATTGAAGAGTTTAGTGACTGCGAACATCAATAAGCCAGTGTATAGCACTGTAGAGGCCACGGTGAGACCAAAGAACAATAATAAGTTCTCTGCCCCGTTAAGTAAGGCGTTAATAGACACGCAGACGTTAAGAATTGGCACAAATGATAAATACCATTGGTCAAACCCAAATAATGAAGGAGCCATGCCAAATAGCATGAAGACAATCATAATTGGTGAGAGATAACCAGCTGCTTCTTTAACAGTGTTGGCTAAAGCGGAAATAAAGACGCCGATAGCGACGAATAAGAGCAAGACTGCCACCACTAATAAGAAGAGCAATAATCCATCAACTGGTGAAATCGTGATATTAAATCCACCCATTAGTTTAGGAATAGAAAGAATTAAACCAGTAAAGGAAACAATACCAGAGGCAATCGCAGTCGTGGATAAGGATAAAATTTTACCAGCGACAAACTCGCTACGCTTAATAGGTGTGAGTAATAATGAAGCAAGAGTGCCTCTTTCTTTTTCACCCGCAATCGCTTCAGGACATAAGCTGAGGACAGTGGAGAATAAGATAGAGATAGTGACCATTGGGATAATCATGGCTGCAATTTTCATTGCCATCATATCTTTATCGCCAACATTTGCCGCGACTTGTCCGTTTAAGTTAACTGTGTAGTTAGTGTAAGACACACCAACGACTTGGCTCACAAAGTTATATAAATCAGATGAAGCGCTAGAATCACCATTGTAGAAAATATCAACGTTGTTACTTGCGGTATTATCAGCAAGTTTATTTTCAAAGTCATCAGTGAAGGATACCACTAAGTGGTATTTACCCGCTCTTAATTCTTCTTTATAAGAATCTAATTCACCAGTGGTAAATTCTTTAAATTCCACTTTGTTGTTGTTTGTACTACCTTTAATTGTGGCTTCAACATAGGTCATTAATTTTGGTAATTGACCTTTTGTTTTAGAACTATTGAAATTATCGGTATAGGCCACTTGGAAAGTGGTGTCTTTAGTGCTGCTTTGTGTGACAACTTTAGTCATCACTGTACCCATCAGAGTATAAACAAAATAGATGAGGACACCTGGTAGGAATAAGCTAATAAGCATTCTTCTATCGGTGAAAACTCTTTTGAGTTCTTTAAGGAAAATAGTTAACACGTTATGCATTTACATTAGCCTCCTCATATAATTTGAAGAATACTTCTTCCAAAGTTCCTTCCTTTTGAATCTCTTTAAGCGGTGCATCTTTGACAAGCTTACCGCTGATAATAATACCAACGTGGTCACAGAGCTTTTCCACTAAGGAGAAGATATGTGTTGAGATAATAATAATCTTGCTTTCTTTTTTAAGATTAACGAGGAATTCTTCCACGTCTCTAGCGGCGATAACATCTAAACCATTGGTAGGTTCATCAAAGATGATGACATCTGGATCATGGCAAAGGGAAATCGCTAATGAAACTTTTTGTTTCATACCAGTGGATAAATCCTTAATTGGGGTGTTTTGGAATTTATCAACACCGAATGATCTAAATAAGATGTTCTTTCTCATGTTGATTTCTTCATCACTCATGCCATATAACTTACCCATATAAGTAATGGTGTCCGCTGGAGTAAAGAAACCATCAAGTTTAAGTTCACTAGTTAAGAAACCAATTCTTTTACGATATTCATAAATATCTTCATTGATTTCTTTATTATCCAAATAAATCGAACCGCTTTTTGGTTTGATTAATGATGCAATCATTCTTAAAGTAGTGGTCTTACCTGCGCCGTTAGGACCTAATAAGCCATAGATCACGCCTGGTTCAGCTTGGAATGATAAGTCATTCACGGCCACAAGAGTTTTCGCGGTTGTTCTTTGTTTTTGCCTTTGACGGAATGTAAGTTTAAATTCTTTGCTTACGTGTTCAATGCGTAAAACGCTCATATTCATGCCTCCTTAAAATTCGCGATTATTGTAAAGGTATTTTTTTCATAAATAAATGCTTATCGAAAATAACTATACAAAAATGACAAAATGATAAGATTTTACCAAATAAAAAAGGCCACGCTTCTAGCGGCGTGACCAGAGGAGAAAGGAGTGGTTTATTACTTACCAACGGCTAATTTAACGCATTCATAAGCACCGTTATAGTGACCATCTTTTTTGAGTGCGTCGATTTGGTCACACATGTGAGGGATAAGTTCCTTATCACTAATTAAACGGTCGAGCATGGCGTTAACTTCCTTAACGGTTGGGCATTCTGGAGTAGAGTCGCCATTTTCCCTGCCGTTAATTGCTCCATAAACTTCATGACCACCGATGTGGCGCATAAAGAGTTTAGGAATTGGATAATACGCTAACTCGCTAGGCTTAGTCACTAATAAATCAGTCACTGGCATTAATAAATTTGTGGAATAGACTGCTTCAAAGATATCTTTGTTATAGATAGCGTAGATACCTGAAACATCTTCTTCTTTAATACTTTTTACAAAGTAATTTAACTTCGTATAGTCATTAAAGAAGTTTTGTGTTTGGATGCCTTTCACTTTTTCAATTAATTTATGATAGACATCAAGATGGTCACCAAAGTTAATAAACAAGGCGACTTTATTCTCTTTAACGTATGGAATTAAGTGTTTAACCATCGCTAAGAACATATCGAAACCTGCACCTGCGCCACCAACAGTCATTAAGATACGTAGTGGTTTGCCATTGGCGATTCTTTCTTTACGACGTTTGTTATCGTTTTCAAGATCCACTAATAGTTCATGATCAATGAAACAACCAACCATCTTAAGTTGATCTTCAGGAATGCCGTTAAGTGGTTTCTTATCAAAACCATTTAAAGTTTTATAACCAAAATAGGCAAATGGTGTTTGAACAGCGTGAATTGCGCCTTCAGATAAATGTAAACCCATCGGCCAGTTATCTGGAATAGCGTTAACAACATGTGTCATACCCGCATGAACTGCGGCTTGACTTGGCCAAACGTGAGTGGCGATATATGGGATATCTTTATCAATATTCTTGAAGATAGGCACTAGTAGTTCGCTATTTCTTTGGTCTTTCGCGTTATAGCTTATCTTTTTAAAGCCTTCACTATTAAGTGGTTCCCAAACAATCTTATTAAATAGTTTAGATTTTTGGCTGATACGAGACGCTAAAGAATACATATCGTTTTGTTCTCTAATCATCTTGCTACCTGTGGCATCAAAACTAGCTAAATCTAACCAATAAGGTTTATAGCCTAAGGCTCTAGCGGCACTAGCCATTGCAATTGAGATGCGGTAGTGGCCAAAACCCATTCTGATATTGCCAACAATTAAAGCATTATCTTCAAACTTTTGGTTTTCTTCACCAAAAACGATATTACTAGCGTTAATGAAATCTAATGTTGGGATTTCTTTAAATGAAATCTTATAGTCAGCATTAGAATCATCACCGTATTTTTTAATATATTTTGCTTTGCTCTTATTTGCCCCTTTAATGACTTTTTCAGTCATTGGGTTATTAAAGATGCTAGATGTTCTATCTATCATTGATAAATACCCCCTTCTTAACATCATAGGTGAGGTGCTTTAGCTCACCGTTAAGTTCAAATGTGATGTAAATGAGATTACCTTTGGTAATGTATCTTCTGTTATGAGCATTTTCGAAGATATTAAATGTCTCTTCTAAGAGTTTCTTCTTTTCTTGGTCATAAGTAGCGATATCATCACTAGTCATAAGGACACTGCCAAATAAAGCGTTAATCTTGCTTAAAGCTTCTCTTTGAGGAAGTGTTAACTTAATGTTCTCGTCTCTTAGTAAGAAGACATCTGGATCGTTACCGAATAAGTGATTGTTCATGAATGAACGATAGATGGTATTTTGAATTGTAATCTTCGTAGACACTCTTTCACGATGGAATAAGCGCATATAGAAGACATCATCAAAGTCTAAAGACACATCTGGACCCACTCGTAAGTAATCAAAATGTTCGTAGGAGTTAATAATATTCGCTCCACAACCTAAGATAAGGCGGTCACCTAAGATGCTTCTTAATAATTGATAAGCTTCATCTTGGACCATACATCTAGTCTTACCTTCATATTGTGGTAGTGCCGCCGCATACAAGAAGTCAAGCTTAAAGAAGTCTACACCTAAGTCCATATAATGGACTAAGCATTTCTTGATATAAGCAATGACTTCTTGATTGTCGAGGTCAAGAGTGTAAAACCCTGACCAGTTACCTCCCGCTTTGATCGGTCTCCCTTTTCGATCCTTTCTGATCCAATCTGGATGTTCAGAAAATAAGCGAGATTTGGTTTCCGCGGCAAACGGAGCGAGCCACAGGCCCGCCTTGAACCCTTTTTTGTGAATCTTATCGATAATTGGTTTTAAGCCATTTGGGAACTTAAGTGGATCAACATCCAACCAGTCACCGACAAATGTTTCATAACCATCATCGATTTGGAAGAGATTAAAGCGACTATCTAAAGCTTCTAAATCTCTTAAGATAATTTCTTCGTTAATGTTCTGATAGTAGTTATACCAGCTGGTATAGCCAAACAGTTTCTTAACGTTTCTTTTTGGGAATGCATCCCAGAAGGCCATTAAACCTTCTTCGAAGTTAGCGTAGTAGCAGTAATCAAAGATAGTGACTCCTTGACCCTTTTCTAACTTCAGCCCATCAACATCACTAATAAGGTGGATGGAACTTCTATCTTTAATTAATTCAATAATTAAGTAGGCAGTCTTATAGTTAAGGTTAAAGATGAATGATTCAAATTTACCCTTGCTATAAAAGACATCATAGCCATGGCTTTTTCTAATTGAATAATTATAGAAAGTAGCGTCTCCATACTTATTCATCGCATAAATATGCGAGATGATGTGTGGACTCTTTTTAATATTTCTAAGACGTTCCACTAATTTGTATTCTTTAGTGTCGGTCCAAGATTGATAACCATTAAGGAAATATAAATCCTTGTAATTGATGTGACATGGATAAGAGACATCCGCTTTATGAAGAATAATTTCTTCATGAGCAACGATAGAGATAGTGGTCCTATGACCATTTCTTATCTCGTTAAATGACACATCAGCGTTACTCGCTGTAATAGTATGTTTATGACCATTCTTAAAATAGACAAGTCGCATATTATTACCTATATTTATTCGGCTTTTTCACCGAGATCTTTTTCGTTTTCAATCGCTTTTAAGAAAGCTTCGTCACCTTCTTTAGCAATAGTCTTCATAATCTTCTTTTCTCTATAGAAGAGAAGGATAACTGCGCCTAATAAGCAGAATACAGCAGCGACAATAGCGACGATTAACATACCAAGTTTAGAAGCAGTAATATCGTTAGAGTCTGTTGCTTGTGTGGTACCAATAATCGCGAGTGAGGTGAAAAGGACCATCGCTAATGATTGACCAAACTTCATCGCAAATGTACGAGCAGCGAAGAACATGCCTTCTCTATTCTGACCAGTAGTGACGGCTTCAGCTTCCGCAACGTCAGCGACGATAGATTGAGGAATGATACCGAGTAATGCCATTGGCAATGCGGCAATAACCATGATGATAACACCGAATAACCAACTTAAGCCGTTCGCGCCACCTTGGTTAGGCAAGAAATTAGGAATACTACTAATTGCTGCGATAGAATAGCAAATAGCTAAACCGACGAAACCAGCGATAACGAGTTTCTTTTTACCAAATTTCTTAACCATGGAAGTGACAAATGGATAGAACACTGCACTTAAGACAGTCATACCACCCATAAACACCATAACCATACCAGCGTCAAAGCCCATCGAGACCTTAACAAAGAATGGTAAACCGGTTTGGAACATGGTTAAACCAACCCAATACATAATGTCGGAAAGTGAGAATGTTCTGAAATCTTTGTTCTTGAATGTTGAAGCTAAAGATTTAATAACGTTTTCTTCACTTGGTTTTGTTTCAACGTAATCCTTTTCTTTAATTAATAAAGCAGGTAAGAGCATACATACTGCAGCGATAACCGCTAAAACGATAAAGCAAATACGGAATGACCAAGCAAATGCGTCTTCACGGCTCATGCCATTATTAAGTAATAAACTTGTAATAGCTTTTGGCTCATATGCTAATGTCTTTTCATTGATAGAAGCGCCAGCTAAGACAAACGGCACGTAAGCAATTAATGTGCCAGCAAAGAATGTTAATGAGATAGATGTAGAAATGAACATTCTATCTTCTTGAGTTTTACCAAACTCAGAGATAAGAGCGTTATATGGTGTGCAGTACATTGTCATAAATGTATAGAACAAGACGATGACAACGCTAATCCAGATGATATTGCCAACATTACCACCTAAATCAAACTTACCAAATGGTGCACAGAATAATAAGACTGTGACGATAGCAAGAGGAACAGCGGCAATCATCATAAATGGCATTCTTCTGCCTCTTGGATTTTTACTTCTATCAGATAAAGAAGCAATAAGTGGGTCAGTGACTGCGTCAAAAATACGGCTTAAAGCGGTGATTAAACCTAAGACAGTCATGAAACCACCAATGACAAGACCAGGCAAGATGTATTGAGTTGCACCTGCCGCGGTGTCACCTGTTTCACCACCTGTTGGTAAATAGAATGTCACGAACCATGCGCTGATGATGCCAGATAGTAACGACCAACCTAATTGGCCGATGGCAAAAATAATCATCTGCTTTTTTGATAATCTTTTCATAATTTGTCTCCCTTTTTAAATTATGTCCCCGATTAATTGTTATTAAGTGTTGATAGGATGATGTCAATCATGCATTCAACTTGTGCTTGTTTCTCAATGATTTTGTCTTGATTGAGAACAGCCGCTCTGATGGAAAGTTTTTTACAAAGCTCTAATAAGGCGTGAGTGGTGGCGAAGTAGAACATTGAGATATCTCTTTGTTCTTTAACGGAACCATCTTTTAAGCCTTCTTCATAAGCTTTCATGTAAACTTTTTCATACTGACCAACAACCGCTTCATATGGGTCGATAATGTCAGTGGTACCTGGATCTTCGCTACTAATGAATGAATCAAACTCATTAATAAACTTGTAGAACTCAGGATGATTAACGAAGATTTGAAGATAACTGAGATAGAAAATCTTAAGCTTTTCAAATCCTGTTCTTCCTTCATCAAGCTTGAAGTACAAAGTATTAACTTCTTTTTGTAACTTCATCGCTGAAGAAATAACGATTGCTTGTTTCTTACCAAAATAACGGTAAATGGTGGCTTCACCCACCTGAGCGGACACCGCGATATCCTTAATTGTGACGTCTTGAATAGAACGACAAATAAACAAATCTGTTGCGATGTCGACTAAAAAATTCATTTTTACATCTTTTAAACTCATAACACTATGATAGATTACCTCTCAAAACGATAATCTTTCTATCATCAATATATCTTTAATATAAAAATAAAGCAAATAAAAAATGTAAAAATCATTCAAAAAATCACCTTTTATTAATAAAGAATTAAGGTATAATTAGTTTGCTCAAACAAAACAAAATAGGAGACGTAATTATGAAATTACAAAAGAGACTTTTATTTTTAGGTGCTTTAGTGGCCACCTCTTTAGTGGCGTGCAATAACACCCAACCACAACCAGAACCAGACAATACGCACGTTGATGTCTTCGTTCTTTCTGGCCAATCCAATATGGAAGGCAGCACATATTATGTTCATCCAGATGGTACACCTTTATTAGAAAACTATTTTGAAGAAGAAGGTATGGACTATACCCCTGTCTCAGAAGGTATCCAAACCGTTAAAACAAGTTACTATGGCTTCTATTATCCTCTTGGATGGTCGCAAGCTCACACTGCGAGTGAAGATAAATCCACACCAGAAGCGAGATTAACTCCAAACTTCCAACCAACTAAAGTTGGCATGGGTGTAGGTGATGAAGTTGAAAATCCTAAAAACCGTAGTCAAAAACTCAGAGATATCTTTTTTGGCCCTGAATTAGGTATTGCTAATACCATCGCTGAATACGCTAGCGAAGAAAACCCAGTTCACTTAATTAAGTGTGCTTTCTCCGGCAGTGGTTTTACCAAAACCGATGGTCCTAACTGGGCAAATCGTGATGAAGATCCAACCAAATCTTTATTCCACTTATTAAAAACATACACATATAACTGCTTAGAAGCGATTGAAGAAACTGGCAAAGTCCCAGTCTTAAAAGGCTTTATTTGGCACCAAGGTGAATCAGACACTGGTAACAACAACTATCAAACTCAAATGGAAACATTAATTAAAGATTTCCGTGATGAATTTGCCAAATATGCAGTTGATGAAGAAGCAAAGAATATCGCTTTCTTAGATTGCACAATCTATGATGGCAGTAAGAACCGTTATGGTTCACAACAACAAGTTAATAATGGTATTAACAAATTAAAGAACAATATCGCTGCTAAAGGTCAACTTGAAAAAGAAGATCCAGATTACGAACCAAACTATATCGTTGATGGTACATTCACAGAAAACGGCTTAAAACTTGAAATCGGTGATGATGCTAAAGGTGGCTTTAACACATATCACTACAACACCAAGGATGCCTATATCTTAGGTAAAGCCTATGGTGAAATCATCATCAATAATGGTTTATTAAGAGATAAATAATCCCACTTAAACAATTAGGAGATGCGCTATAATAAATACTGCGCTTGTAGCTCAGTTGAATTAGAGTGCAACCCTCCGAAGGTTGAGGTCACGCGTTTAAATCGCGTCAAGCGCACCAGTCTTGGAAAAAAATGTCCTGATAAAACGTCAGGACTTTTTTATTAAAAAGTTTCGATATTATCTAATAAAAAATAATGGTCTTTTCCGTAGCAAAAAATATTCTAAAATATTACCTTTACTATAGTAAAAGAATAAGGTATGATATTGTCTCTTTTGGACCGAAAGAGAGAAGGGAGAGGAAAGATTAATGAAAGCAAACAAAAACAAGTACTTCATAGCCGCGAAACATGCCACTGACGCATTAGTGGTCTATTTCTCCGCTAAAGGTTTGCAAGCTAATGGTGTGCTTACTAAAGGTAATACCGCCATCTTAGCGGAAACACTTGCGGAAGAATTAAACGCGGACTTATTTGAACTTGTTTCTAACGATAAACATTATCCAGATGACTATCGTCCACTTCTTGAGATTTCTAAAAAAGATATCGAAAGTAACGCTCGTCCTATGTATCAAGAAGATGTGCCAGATTTTGCTAAATATAACAAAGTGTTCATCGGTGGACCTGCATGGTACTTCTATTGGCCTATGATTAATTACACTTTCTTAGATAAACATGATTTAACTAATAAGACTCTTATTCCTTTTGCCACTCACGCTGGTTCCGGTCTAAAAGGGATTGATGATCATTTGATTGAAATGTATCCGAAAAATAAAGTCTTAAAAGGTATCTCCATCAATGGAATTGATACCCAAACTGACAAAGATCATGTCAAAAAAGTGGTTAACAAATGGCTTAAAGAAATACTAGGATAACGCGTACACAGAAGATGGCGCTCCCACACATATACGGGAACGCTTTTTTTCTGCAAAAAATTTTTCAAAAAGGTATTGACACCTATATACCTCGTGATATGATGTATACCGTGAAAAGAGGTATGCTATGGATGCTCAATTAAAAAGAGGTGTACTAGATGTCTGCGTCTTAGCGGCTATTAAGAATGAAGATTCCTATGGCTACAAGATCATTAAAGACCTGAAACCAATTCTCGAACTATCCGAATCCACTCTCTACACCATTCTGAAACGTCTAGAGGAGGCCAACATGTTAGTGGTGCGTTCCGCGGAATACGAAGGACGACTTCGAAAGTATTATCACATCACATCGAATGGCTTAAGAAGAATCGAAGACTTTAAGAACGAATGGAAAGAAATTATGGAGATTTATGCCTTCATAGAAAGGGAGGAAAGATATTAATGAATAAAAAACAATTCTTAGATGAACTTAGAAGTAAATTAGTCGGTCTTCCCGATGAGGAAATAGAAAACCGCATTAGCTTCTATGAAGAAATGATCAATGACCGTATCGATGAAGGTAAGAGCGAAGAAGAAGCGATTAATGAAATCGGTACAGTAGATGAAGTAATTAGAGAAATTGCTAAAGACACACCGCTTGTGAGCTTAGTCAAGCATAAGATGAAGCCAAAGAGAAGACTCAGAGGTTGGGAAGTATTGCTAGTCATCTTCTCATTCCCATTCTGGCTTCCAGTTGTGATTACCGCTATTGCATTAACATTTGCCGCAATCGTTGTGATGTGGAGTGGTGCAATTGCCGTCTATGCTGTTGAAGTGAGCATGATTGCTGCAACCTTCTGGGGTGTTGGTGGTTTCATCGCTTCAGGCATGACTGACACATACTACATAGGAGCCGCTTTATTAGGCTTCGGTGGCGCCATTTTGATGGCGTTCGCCTGTGTGGGAGTCACAAAAGGCATGTGCCGTTTAACAAGATTTATGATCATTGGCATTAAGAGTGCCTTTATCAGAAAGAAAAGGAGATAAGGATTATTATGAAAGGTATATTTGTTGCATTAATTGTCGTGGGTAGTATTGCCCTCGGCGCTGGTGCGGTTATCGTGGGCTATCACGCAGTGAAAGGCAGAAGCAACGATACCTACATCACCAATAGACATGATGTCGAAGAAGAAATCAAAAACTTCGAAATCGACACTAGCACCGCTAATGTTGAATTAGCAAAAGCCAACGATGGCAAAGGCTTAGTCGTTTGTGAAGAAAGAGAAAAAGTTTATCATAACGTCACCGTTAGAGATGGCTTATTAAAAATCAAAACAGTCGATACTCGCAAATGGTATGAGAAATGGTTCTTCAACTTTGATTTTAGACCAATGAAAATCACCGTTTATTTACCAGAAACTGCTTGTGAAAACTTAAATTATGCTTCATCCACTGGTAGCTTAGATGTCGCTAGTGAATATACATTCACCAGTATCAAAGCCACTGCTAGTACAGGTAGTATCAAACTCAATAACAAAGTTACTGGTGATATCGAGGCTAAAGCCTCCACTGGTAGTGTTTCCATCAATAACGCGACCGCTACTAAGTTAACTGCAAAAGCTTCAACCGGCAGTGTCACAGTTAAGAATACTGAAGTGACAGGCGAAGCAAAATTAGAAGCTTCTACTGGTTCAGTCACTGTTGATAACTTAAAATGCGCTAGTTTCAGTGCTAAAACAAGCACAGGTAGCTTCAATGGTACAGAAATCGAAGCCACAGGTGATGCTTATATTGAAGGTTCAACTGGTTCTACAAAAGCCACAACCATTAAATGTCAAAACCTCACAGTGAAACATTCCCTTGGTGGTGCTACTCTTGAAGACGTGCAATGCCAAGACTTAACTGTTAGAGCAAGCACAGGCGCTGTTAGATTAACAAATGCTATCGTTGATAACAAAATGGATATCAAAACCACAACAGGTGATGTGATCTTCAAAGATAGCGATGCCGCTAGCTTAAAGATTGAAACAGATACCGGTGATGTTAAAGGAAACTTCTTATCACCAAAGATTGTCTATTTCGATTCTGACACTGGACATGGTAATTATCCAAAAGAAACAAGTGGTGGTATCTGCGACATCAAAACCGATACAGGTAACGCAAACCTCACTTGGTAAAAAATAAGAGACGCTCTAAAGAGCGTTTTCTTTTTATCTAAATATGTTAAATAGCGCTTTTATTTATTTAAAATAAGTTTTATATTAGAATAACTCATATGAAGAAAACACTAGCAACTATCTTTAGCACGTTATTTATCTTATTCTCTCTTGCTGGTTGTGGTAATTCAAACAACAAGAGGTCAGAGTCCTTTGAAGGACATCCACGAATTGTCACTGTTCAACTCGCGGCCTTTAATGATGTGCACGGTAACGCTATCGATAGTGAAACAGGTTTAGGTATTTCTAAGACCTCAACACTTATTAATAAAATCACTAACAACAAAGAAAATACCATCCTTATATCACAAGGTGATATGTGGCAAGGTTCCGCTGAAAGCAATCTTACAAAAGGTTTCCTTATGACTGAATGGATGAGCCAACAAGGCTTCGTCTCTATGACTTTAGGTAACCATGAATTTGACTGGGGTGAAGACCGCATCAAAGAAAACGCTGAAGTCGCTAACTTCCCGTTCCTTGGTATTAATGTTTATAACCATTCCACAAATCAAAGACCAGATTACTGTAAACCATCTATTATTGTTGAAAGGGGTGGGGCAAAGATTGGTATCATCGGTGCAGCGGGTGATAACTATTCTTCTATTTCTGCCTCTAAAGTTAAAGATGTCTATTTTAAGACTGGGACAGAATTAGATTCCTTAGTGAAACATGAGGCTAAATCATTAAAAGATCAAGGCTGTGATATAGTTATCTATTCAATTCATGATGATGATTCAGCCTATAACTTAGAACTTAGTAAGGACTATGTTGACCTTGTTTTAGAAGGCCATACCCATAAGAGTTACATTAGAAAAGACAATAAAGGTATCTACCATATGCAAGGTGGTGGATATAATAAGAGCTTTTCCTACGCTAAAATTGAAATTGATACAATGAACAATACCTGTAAAGTCAATGATGCTAAAAGCATCTACACTAATGACTATGCTAAAAACACCGAACCAGAAACTAGAACTGAAGCCATATTTGAAAAATATAGCGATGTCATCGGTGAAGCACGTGAACCACTCGCAACCCTCCAATATAGATATGAATCAGATTATTTAAGAGAACTCATTAGTCGTTTATATCTTCAAGAAGGCATTAAAGAATGGGGCAATGAATATAACATCTTCTTAGGTGGAGGCTATCTTTCATGCCGTTCTCCATATCACTTAGGCTATGGTGAAGTCAGCTACGCTGATATCTATAATCTCTTCCCGTTTGATAACAACATCCAGCTATGTTCCTTAAAGGGCAGTGATTTAAGAGAACGTTTTACCGAAACTGATAATACAAACTACTTTGTCTCTTATTCCGAATATGGTGATAACACTAAAGATAACATCGATCCAAATGAGACTTACTATATTGTCACAGACACCTATTGCAGTGATTATGTCCCTAATAATTTAACCGTTGTAGCGGAATATAGCGACGCTAATTGCTATGCTCGTGATTTAGTGGCCTCCTACATCACCGAAGGCTATTTAGCCTAAAAAGATTACAAAGTAATCTACTTTTTGGTTTTAATTCAGTAGAATAATGATTTATCGCGATAGATAAATCTTTTTTATTAATAGATTTATTAATGCTTTGGCTTTTCTTACTATATTGGAGGTTTAAAACAAGGAGGACCTCTTATGGCGATTAAAATCTACGCTGATGCGGGTAGCAATCTATTCAAAGACATTATCGAAAAAAGAAACGCTGAAATCAAAGTGGTCAACATGTCGTTAACTATCGATGAAAAAATCT
Organism: Bacilli bacterium; assembly: GCA_045116995.1. GTDB lineage: Bacteria > Bacillota_I > Bacilli_A > RFN20 > CAG-826 > RUG14515. Next base: position 868 of record JBGUMU010000103.1, on the reverse strand, counting down.
ATCAATGCTATGAAGACGATATTAACGTCGACCAATTCTCTCACTCTTTTTATCAAAAGATGCGTGAAGGTAGCAGTATTAATACTTCTCAAGTCACTCCTTATACATACGAAGAAGCATTTAGAAAAGACGTTGAAGATGGCCATCAAATCATTTGCTTTGTAATGGCTAAAGGTATTTCAGGAACATATAACTCAGCATGCATTGCTAGAGACACCATTAACAAAGAACAAGGTAAAGAAGTTGTCTATATCGTTGATAGTGCAACTGCTGGCTTTGGTGAAGGCTTACAAGCCCTTCATGCCTATGAATTAGTGAAGAAGGGTATGAGTTTTAAAGATATCTGCTATGAATGTGAAAAGTTCAAATTCCAAGTCAGAAGTGAATTCACAGTGGGTGATATCAAATATCTTATTAAGAAAGGTAGAGTATCCGCTTTATTAGCGAAGTTCATTAACTTCTTAAGAATCAAATTCATCTTAAAAGGCAGCAATAAATCCAAAATTGAAGTGGCAGGTAAAGTCAGTGGTCGTAAAATGGCCTTACGTCGACTTGCGGAAACTTGCTTAGCTAAAATCAGACATCCAGAAAAACAAACAGTTTATATTTCTCACTGCGATGTCTACGATGATGCCTTATCACTTAAAAACTATTTAAACGACCATGGTGTAAAGAATGTAGAAATCTACTTCTATGACCTTATCACAGGCGCGCACATTGGCCCTGATTCATTAGCCATCTTCTACGTTGGCGAAAATCGTGATTAAATAACACAAAAATTGTGTTTCTACTTTTTTCATCACTGTTATATAATTAACTCACTGCCCGAGTGGTGAAACTGGTAGACGCACTGGACTCAAAATCCAGC
>JBGUMU010000102.1:0-9076 GCA_045116995.1 Bacilli bacterium | reverse complement strand
AACCTGTTTCGAATGTGTTACCACAGGAGATGCATGTGACTGTGCAACGATGGTATTCTGGATGGACACCTTTTTTCATAACTTTTTTCTCCTTCCGCCTTGAGCCGTAATGTCGCTCAAAGAAAGTTTGCTCACTAATACTAACAAAATAATTATGAATGCGCAATTATATTTTCATAAATATACTATTTTGCTTATAATGTATGGCAGATGGAAAAAGTTAATTATCCTAGAAAAGATACTTATATATTAATTCCCGCTTATAAACCAGATCACCTTATGATTGAACTTTTAATTAAGCTCAAAAAAGAAGAATTCGATATCGTCGTTGTAAACGACGGTTCAGGTGATGAGTTTAATGATATATTCAAAGAAGCAGAAAAATACGCAGTTATTTTGAAACAAAATCCAAACAAAGGAAAAGGCGCAGCACTTCGTCTTGGCTTTTCTTTTGTAAACCTACATCCAGATGGTCATAACTATGTCATTACTTGTGACGCAGATGGTCAACACGCTGTGGAAGATATCATTAGAATTAACGATAAATTACATGAAACCGACTGCGTGGTTTTAGGTTCTCGTAAATTTGATAAAAGTGTGCCAAAAAGAAGTAGAAATGGTAACTTCATGTCAAGATTATGTAGAACATATTTAACTAAAGAATATATTCAAGACGATCAATGTGGATTACGTGGTTTTCCAATCAAAGATGTTTTTAACATCACCACTCTTGCGGGTGACCACTACGAATATGAAATGAATGTGATTTGTAATCTTCAAATCAAGAGATTAAAGTTTGAAGAAGTCCAAATTGAAACAATCTATTTAGATAACAATAAGTCATCGCACTTCAAACCAAGTTTAGATACATTTAGAATACAAAGAACTATTTGGTCATACGCTATTACGCCATTAACATGTGCTCTTCTAAGTATTGGCATGTTGACTGTGTTAACACTTATTTGGCCAAATGTTGGTTTATATACCTATATGTTCTTAGGTTTAGCCTATCTTTTCTATTACCAAGTCTTTATTGGTGTGACCGCTTTTATGTGGCCAACTAAAAAGATGGGTAGACGCACTCTCATAGAAGGCTGTTATTTCACAATTAAAACTTTATTAATATTTGTTATTTCAACGGTTTTATATGAACTATTGAAACCATATGTCCCAATTGCCATGCCAATTGCTTATACAATTGCGCTTCTTATGTCATTCTTAATTAACTTCCCACTTGCTTACTTTGTGTGGAAGATGAAGAATAGATATGTTGCGAGACGCAACAAGGAGTAATTAACATCATGAAAGAAAACTTTGCTATCCTCACCGATGCCGGTGGTGATTTTACTAGAGAAATAATTGAAAAATATGGGATTGAAGAAACCCCAATGAGTACAGTTGTCTGGCCAGATGGTTCTGAAAAGCCAACTGATTTATATTGGGATACAATGACCCCAAATGAATACTTTACTTTAATGACCAATAAGAAGAATAACTTCAGTTCTTCTATTCCTTCTCCTCAAACAATCGTTGATAGATTATCCGCTTTAGCGGCCGCTGGTAGAAACGTTATCGTTATTACCATTTCTTCCACGATGAGTGGTGGCTACAGTGCTTTCACCGTGGGTGCTAGAGAAGTCATGGAAAAATATCCAGAAATTAAAATCAAAGTTATCGACTCTTTACGTTATAGTGGCGCGATTGATTTAATCGCTATCGAAGCCTCTTTGTGCAGAGAAAAAGGCTTAGACTTTGATTCCACTGTTAAATATTTAACAGATTTCAGACTTAGAATTCACCAATGTGGTTTCATTGATGACTTATTCTTCCTTGCTAGAAAAGGTAGAATCGCTAAAGGCAAAGCCTTCATGGGTAATATGATTGGTATTAAACCATTAGGTGATTTATGTAATGAAACAGGTCAAACACAAATCATTGGTAAAGCTCGTGGCTATAAAGCGGTCATGAAGTTATTCCCAGAATATATTAGAAAAACGATCGGTGATTATAAGAATAAATCATTCGTTGTCACATATTCATTAAGAGAAGCACAAGCTTTAGAAATGAAAAAGATGATTGAAGAAACATTCCATCCTGAACATTTGATCTTCGTTCCAGTTGGTCAATCCACAGGTTGTAACGTTGGTCCAGGTTTAGCCGCGGCCTTCTACGCTGGCGATGAAGCTGTTTCTCCAATGTGTGAAAAAGAAGCAGTTATCTTAAACGAATTACTTAAGAAATAATCTATGCCTCCATTTGTTATCATCATCCTTATCGTTGTTGGTGCCCTACTTGTATTAGGACTACTCTTTTCAGTATTCTTTACTTTCCTTGTGGCCTATAAGGTTTATAGCAAAACATTAATGCGTGGTAAATCAGGCTCTTGGGGTAGAGAACATTGTTCAGAACCAGGCAATCCCGCATTAGAGACGATGTGGAAAAGAGGCGTCGAATGGTCCAAGGGTGATGAATCATATATTAAGGAATTAAGTATTACATCAAACGATGGTCTCAAATTAGTGGGTCAATGGTTTGATTATGGTTTTGATAAGACTGTTATTATTCTTCCTGGTAGAAGAGAAACATTAGTCTATTCCTATTACTACGCTCAACCATATAAGAAATGTGGCGTGAACGTTTTAGTAGTTGATCAAAGAGCACACGGCCTTTCTGAAGGTCTATATAGCACATGTGGTATTAAAGAAGCTGAAGATGTGAAGTTATGGCTTGAATACATGCATGACACAATGGGCCAAAAAGAATTACTTATCCACGGTATCTGTGTTGGTACATGTGTGACATCAATTGTCGCTGCGACATTTAAGAAAGACTATTTAAAAGCAGTCATCATGGACAGTGCTTTTATCAACTATAAAGAAATCTATAAGAACCACTACATCGAAAGTGGTCATGCCTTATTCCCTGTTTATTATCAAATTTGGATGTGGTTCAAACACTTCACTAAATGCGACATTAACGACGCAAATACGATTAAATACGTTGGGGAATTCGATAATATCCCAACCTTATTTATCTGGGGTACAAAAGATGTATATTGCTTACCTGAAAAGAGTAAAGAAGTATTCTCTGCATGCACTTCAAATCAAAAGGAAATTGTTTGGTTTGAAGGCGCTTTGCATTCTAGGGTAAGATTAAGTAATGAAGAGCGTTATGACGCTGTTATTTCCGATTTTTTAGCAAGAAAAGCATGATTTGCAACCAAAAGTTGCGAAAATTCTAACTAGACTAGGTGGCGCAACCAAGAAATTATTTGCTAGATTGTTGGTGTCAAAAACAGGAGGAAACGATTATGACGATCGAAATTGCAGACAGATTAGTAAAATTAAGAAAAAAATACGGCTACTCCCAAGAAGAACTCGCGGATAAATTAGGCTTATCAAGACAAGCAGTTAGTAAATGGGAAAGAGCGGAAGCAAGCCCAGACACCGATAACCTTATTTGCTTAGCGAAATTATATGGAGTATCTCTTGATGAACTCCTCGCTACAGAAGAAGATATCGACACCATTGTTGAAGAACAAGTTAAAGACAATAAAGAAGATACACCTGCACAAGAAGATAAAGTTGAAGTCAATAAAGACGACCATGTGATCTTCGTTGGTAAAAATGGTAAGAAAGTCACTATTAATGATGATGGTGTCACTTGCTATAACGCTGATGGCACAGTCAAAGAACATAAGTTTGATACCAAGATGGCCATTATCGGCGCTGTTGAAGCCACATTATTCACATTAGCGACAGTCGCTTATATTGTTGTTAGTGCGCTTCTTGGCTGGTGGAACATTATGTGGGTGGTATTCTTCATCCCAGAAATCATTTGTTCCATTGCTAGAGCAGCGGTGAGAAAAAACGCTAACCACTTCAACATGGCCTTTGTCGCGTGCTTTACCTTCTTCTTTGTCAGTTTATTCTTACCAAGTGTTATTCCAGGTATGCCATACTTATGGCACCCAATGTGGGTCGTCTTCTTAGCGATCCCAGCTTATCACTCCACTGTTGGAGCAATTAATAAAGCTATGGGTAAACCAGATGAAGATGATTGCTGCAAATGCAAAGACGAAGAAAAAGATGATTAATTAATATGGCAAAATACGTCGTTTCTTTAGGGGGAAATGCTCTAGGCAATAATCCAGTAGAGCAAAAACAAGCATTAATAAAAGTCGCTGAGGCTATTACTGATTTAATCATGGATAACAACGAAGTTGCGATTGTCCATGGTAATGGTCCTCAAGTAGGAATGATTAATCTTGCTTTTGAAACTTCTAAAGAAACACCAAATATGCCATTCCCAGAATGTGGAGCGATGAGTGAAGGCTATATCGGCTATCACATTCAAAATGCCTTATATAATTCTTTTAAAGAAAATAATGTTAACAAATCTGTCGTAACTTTAATTACACAAGTTTTAGTGGACCCACAAGATCCACTTTTCTTGCATCCTAGTAAACCAATTGGTTCCTTCTATAATAAAGAACAAGCCGAACAAATCAATAAAGAAAAAGGCTATATCATGAAAGAAGATGCTGGACGTGGTTATAGAAGAGTTGTTCCTTCACCGCTTCCCATCGATATTATTGAAAAAGAAAGTATTAAGTCCTTACTTGATAATGGACAAGTTGTTATATGCGCAGGTGGAGGCGGCATCCCTGTTATCAAACAAGACAACAAATTAGAGGGTGTTGCTGCGGTGATCGATAAAGATTATGCCTCTGCGAAGCTCGCTGAGTTAATAGACGCTGATTATTTAGTCATTTTGACCGCTGTAGACAACGTTCACTTAAATCACGGAAAAGAAAACGAAGTCGTCTTAAAAGACGTTAAGAAAGCCGAAATGGCTGCTTATCTAGAGGAAGGACACTTTGCTAAAGGTAGCATGTATCCAAAAGTCCAAGCGGTACTTAACTTCCTAAACGGAAACAATAAGACCACAATTATTGCTTCCTTAGATAACGCTAAAGATGCATTTAAATTAAAAGCTGGGACAATCATTAAGTAATACCCAGCTTTTTATCTATAAGTTTCATTGTAGTTTTTATATTCTTTGACCATTTGATTAACGTTGATTGCTATACCACTACTTTGATTTGATAATGCTGTTAATAGATGGTCTACGGTTTTAACAGACATTAAACGTAATGAGAATAATACCTGTCTACCATTTCTACCTTCTACGAGGATATATGGAAGTGGTTTTAATGATTGCTTATATCCCCCGCGAGAATCTCGACGTAATGATATATAGGTGACTCTTCTAATATCATCATATTTCATTTCTACAGGATATTGTGTCTTATGTCCGATTTTAAAATCACCATGTGTATAGATTCTATCTTTGCCAAGAATGATATTCCCAAGAAGGAATGTTAATTCTAAGAAAATAAGAGGAGTTATGCCGATATAGAAGATGATTGAGCATATAAGCGCGAATTGTCTTTCAGAATCACTTCTAAAGTTCACGGTTATATAACAAACATTAAGGAAGACCGCTAAAAAGATATCAATTAAAAGACCAGTGATAATTATTCCCTGTAATATCAAAGAAATAGTCGCGGTCTTAAAATAGATTTTTTTCTTCATAGAATCATAATAACATTAAAAACAAATTATCAAAAAAGTTAGGTTTTTAATTCCTAACTTTTCTTTTTCTTTCTTGTTTTTAACTTCTTCAGTGGCGCCCACTTGTTATAGATTCTTTGATAGTATTCTCTCCAAAGATTCTTAACGTGTTCTTTGCTATAGAAGTCTGAAATATATTTACTTCCTTCTTGATAGTGTTCGTAATATTTCTTATCAGTGGCTAACTTATTAATCTCTTCACAGAAACCATCAACATCAGGGGCTTTCGCATAAGTATCTTTATCCACGAATAAGATGTCTTCATATAATTCTAAGTTTCTTAATAAGACAGGCTTTCTAGAATTAACGGCCTCTAAGATAGACATTGGGAACAATTCATCAAATGATGGCATGAATAATAAGTCACACATATTGAAGATGCCGTTCATTTCAGTTCTTGGAATAATACCAACGAACTTCACATTTTCTGGAGGATTATCCATGATGGCTTTAAGTTCTTTATAACCATCAGTGATCGCACCGAAGGAGAAACCGCCCGCCCAAACGAAGATCTTGTCTGGATTACGCTTTGCGCATTCCACATAATCTTTAACGCCTTTTCTAGTTTGGACTTGTCCACATCCCATAACGACGAACTTATCGTGAGGGATACCATATTTATCTCTTAAAGCATTTCTTTCTTCGATTGGTAATTCATGGAACTTTTCATGATCAACGAAGTTAGGAATATAAGTAATGTTTTCTCTTTTTAAACCAAGCTTCACTAATGGTTCAATAAAAATCGGATTAACCACTACTGCTTCATCCGCTTTTTTATAAGCGTGTTTAACGTATTTCTTAAATGCCCAGAAGATTGGTTTAGGCATCTTTAATGAGCCATCAAATGTTTCAGGTAAGCAGTGCACGTAAGTAACATTGATATGACGTCTATTTAATCTCATGACATATTGAGGATTAAATGTGTGCATATGATAGATATCAAAGTTAGATTTCTTGGAGTTAACTTCCACTTCAAAGATATCATCGTTTTCTTTAACTAATGCGACTTGTTCGATATAAGCACTACCAACACCTTGACCATCAACAGATGTGGCTTGTGATAACATATTAATTCTAATTTTTTCCATAGCACTTACTATTTTATCTTTTTTTAATTTTTTGATTAACTTTTTTCGGACAAAAATGAAAAAACCTCCCTATTTATTTAATAGGAGGAGAAAATATGTCTCGAAGTGAATTTAGATACAACAAAAGGAGAAAACACTATTCATATTTGTTCAAAGATATTGGTTCAAGAAGAAAGAACATTGTTCTGACATCAAAACCAGTTCGAAAAGAACATAAGAGAATTAAAAGGAATGTAAAACTTTATAAGAATCCTAATCCAAATATGAATACTGATTCTTATGTTATTCCAAAAGTGTACGTGGATGATGCATCATCATTTGATGAAAGAAAATCTAAATGGAGATTTCATCCTAACGACAAACGTAAGATAAAGCGAATTAAGAAAAATAAATAAAAAAGTCAGCTCGAAGCATCTCAATTAAGGACGCTATATCAACTGACTAAGGATATTAAAACATATTAACTGGCGAGTGTAAATAAAAAGTCAGCTACAATTCCACTGTTTCCAGCGGTCTATCACTGACTAAAGTTATTAAACCATATTCGATTCGCAAAAGAAAACCCCCTGCATAAAGCAGGGGGCCTTTGTTAAACACTATTACTTAAGATTATTTAACGTTGCAGTACATGAAGAATTTGTATCCTAATGGTGAGGAGAAGAATCCTTCAACGTTTTGTTTGAGCATATAGATATCTGTGTAGTAGTAGATTGGGCAGATAGCGCCAGTTGACATTAAGACATCTTCAGCAGCGTGTAAGATTTGGAATCTCTTATTCGCATCTGTTTCTTTAGCAGCATTGGCCATTAAGACGTCGTATGATTGAGCCCATGTTAAGCCTTTTTCATTGTCGTCGATTTGACCGTTGTTGTTTAAGTCAGCTTCATAGATAGCAGCATCTGCGTGTGCGCCTCTACCGAATTGGCAGTCGTTATTACCAGAAACTGTGGTCCACATTGTTAAGTAGGAAGATGGATCATCGTAGTCAGCAACCCAACCGTTACGAGCAACGTCGTAGTTACCTTCTTTTCTGGTTTGTAAGAATTGGCTCCAGTCTTGGTTTTCAAGGTTAACTGTAATACCAAAGTTCGCTAATGTGTCTTTGATGTTTTCAGCAATGGCTTTGTGACCACTGGAAGTATTGTATAAATACTTGAAGGCTGGGAAGTCTGTGAATTTCTTGGTGGCTTCATCATAAGCATAACCAACATCTTTTAATAATTGGACGGCTTCAGCGACGTTAGCATTATAATCAGCGTCGTTTTCACCTTTCTTATAATAACCGGCACCATCGCGGTTTTTACCATTGTGATCAACGAATTCACCACCGGCTGGGTCACTTAAACCTGCGGAGACGAAGGCGTTGGCTGGGATCTGGCCAGCTTTACCGATTTCTTTAACGATATATTCTCTATCGATAAATAAACCTAAGGCTCTTCTAACTTTAGCTCTAGCGGCTTCATCAGCGGCTTTTTCAAAGACTACGGAGTTAACGTTGAAGGAGATATAGTATGTGCCCATTTGACCAGCGATAACGAATTCCTTTGGATATTCGGCTTTTAAAGCATCGATTTGTTCATTTGGAACACTGTCAATCATTTGATATTGACCAGATTTGTAAGACGCTAAGATGGCATCATCATCATCAGAAAGCGCGAAGGTGATCTTGTCTAATTTGATGTTCTTGGCATCCCAGTAGTTAGGATTCTTAACAAGTGTGATGTAGGAGTTGTGTTCCCAAGCAGACATCTTGTAAGCACCACATGAGACGTATGTGGCTGGATCTGTTGCCCATGTACCAGCTTCTTCTTTGTCGTTGGCATCAACGGCGGCCTTTTGGACTGGGAAGTATGTTGGGAAGGCTAAGAGTTGATCCATATATGGAACGTCAACCATGACATCGAAAGTGAATGTTCTGTCGTCTACTTTCTTCATGGCGAGTGATGGGAAGGCTGCGTCATCAGATTCATGAGCAACACCATCAGCGATTTGTTCGAACATATAGCAGTAGTCGCCACCTAAAGAAGCACCACTTGCTCTGTTCCAAGAATAGATGAAGTCATCGGCTGTGATGGCAGAACCATCAGACCATTTGATACCCTCACGAAGTTTAACGGTATATCTTGTACCGTCAGAGTATTTGACTTCTTTCCAACCATCACCATCTGGTTCATGGTCAGTAACTTCGGCTTTAGCCTTTTCAATCGATTCGGCTAAGTCGAGTGTTAATTCGAGCGCATCGCCTTTCTTTTGATAGCGATACAAACCACTGTCTAAGTGGACTAACATAGTGGCACCGTCAACCGCAGAGTTTAATGCTGGGTCGAGAGATTGTGGTTCACTAGCTAAACA
>JBGUMU010000101.1:0-5882 GCA_045116995.1 Bacilli bacterium | reverse complement strand
GAATTCTTCATTGTTTTTCTTGTTTAAGTCACTTAATTCAAGAATACGTTTTGAAGCGTTCATAAAGCAGATTGGAACTTTACCTTTAAGTTCTCTTTTGGCTAAGTCGATAACCATCGCTGCAGCGTAATATGACTTACCACTTCTCATACCACCAGTTAAGTAGATCCAATTGGTTTCTTCATTCTTGATGTACTTGTTATAAACTTGAGTGGCTTTGGTTCTACCTTTAGTTCTATCGAGTTCAGGCATTGTGACATCTAACCATTCGTTTGGGAAATCTTGAATGAGGAATTGTCTTTCAAAACTGACACGCTTAAGAAGTGTTGGACATGGAATAAGCTGTGTTTCCACGACACCGTTAGCGAATGTTACTTTACTAGTTAAGTAAGCATTTTCTTTCTTACATTGTTTTAGTCCAGGACAATTTGAGCAGTAATTGATATCTCTTGCAAAATCATAGATTTTGATTACGTTAGAATCAATGTCTTCGTCACTCATTCCCAAACTCTTACAATACTTGATTGCTTTTGGACATTGGTGAATCACTTCTTTCATTTGATCCAATAAGGAGTCATCTGCTGTGATTTTCATATTGTTAACTTTAAGCCTTTCCACCGTCATCACCTCCGTTTAATTCATCCATTAATCTGTCCCACTCTAATTCCCAGTCACCATCATCGTTGGTCTTGGATTTATCAGTAGGATTTTCTTTATTAGGTTTAATGCTCTCAGCTGGGAGCACCATTTTCTTTGTTACTTTCTTCCCGCGCGTTTTCTTATCTATCTTTCTTAAGTAGTTCATTGCATCCACCGCGGTTCTAGCGTTTTCTCTAACAAGAGAAGCCGCAACTTTTTCAGCGTATGCTCTTGATAGAACGTTATCCGCTTTCGTGAGCACGTAATCAACAACTGCGTTAATTACTGGATTTGGAAGATGGTAGTTCTTAGATAAATCATCGATTAATCTAATATCTGCTCTGGCAGGTCTTGTACCATCTTGTAGATAAGCCAGATAATCTTTAGGAGCTTTTGTCTCCATTAAGTTAATCTTCTTAGCAAGATCACTTGTACCGGTATTAATGTTTGGAGCTTCTTCCACATTCTTACCTTTGTAGCGGTATTTATAATTGGTTTGCTCTTGCATTAATTTAGTCAATTTTTCGAAGTCAATTCTTTGGCCTTTTGGTTTCTCCAAGTCATAGACTTGATTGACCAGATTAGCCGCTTCTTTTTCATCAACTGCATTAAGTGTCGCTAGTCTTTCAACTTCCTTCATTTCTTCTTTTCTGAAGGATGATTCTTTAAGCTGCGATATCTCTTTTAGAGCAGCGAAGAATTCTTCGTAATTGAACTGACCTTTGATCTTACCTCTATTACGACCTTTGACTACTTGCTTATCACCAGCAGCTTCAACGAAGGCATCGTCATCAAGTTGTGGATGGAAGACTTCTGCGAAACTGGCAGTGATTTCTTTACCGTAGTCTTGTTTAGCGTCAAGTAAGTAGATTTTCTTTAATCTCGAGGCATTGCTTTCACCGATACTTCTAATGAGCATACCGTATAAGAGCGTATCATCAAAGAAGCCACTTGGGGATTTAGGAGCATACAGTTCGTAATGGTAGATTTTAAAGTCATCACCTTCACTAACGTAAGTCTTTAATAATCCGGCTGCTTCAAGATATCTTCTCGCGTCTACGAACGCACTAGCGGGCATTCTCATACGTAAGAACACTTGCTCGTGAGTGCATAAAGGTGAAACTCTTTCGTTATTAGCTTCACTCCAAAGTGTCATATATAAAGACAAGGCTTCAAAGCCAATCATTGGTTGATAAAGATTGCTCAATGTATCACGGTCATAGTCCGCGATAAGGGAGGCTAATCTTACTTCTAGAAAATCTTGATGTGCTAATACTTTCATAATCGGGTGACGCTATTATCACACATAGAAAAAGCAAAAGTAAAATGAAAAAGATATGCACATTTTTAGGCCGTGACTTATCCACATCATGTGTATAAACATTTATACATAGTATAAATAAGTCAGTTTTTCACCATTTTTCAAAACTTATCCACAATAAAATTTGTGGAAAAAAGTGTTTTTGAAAACAAAAAGTGAAAAAAGAGTATATAATGTTAGCCGTAATAATAAATTATTATTAAGGAGAAATGACTCATGATTAGAAAAATTGCAATTCTCACAAGTGGCGGCGATGCCCCAGGCATGAACGCCTGTTTACGCGCCTGTATCCGTGCAGGTTTATACCAAGGTAAAGAAATGTATGTCGTCTATGATGGCTTACGTGGTTTAGTTGAAGGTGATATCCGTCAAGTTAATAAAGACTTTACCCAAGATATCATTAATAGAGGCGGCACAATTATTAGAAGCGCGCGTATTCCTGAATTTAAAGAAGAAGCCGTTAGTAAGAAAGCTGCTGATAACTTAAGAGACTTCGAAATCGATGCTTTAATTGGTATCGGTGGCGATGGCACTTTCAAAGGCTTACAAGCCTTATCTAGACATGGCATTATCTGCATTGGTATTCCAGGCACAATTGATAACGACGTTGGTAGCACTGACGAAACAATTGGCTTTGCCACCGCTCTTAACACTATTTGTGAATGTGTCGATAAACTTAAAGATACATCTGGATCACATCAACGTTGTTCCTTAATCGAAGTTATGGGTCGTCACTGTGGTGACTTAGCAATGTTCGCTGCTTTAGCAGAAGGTGCTGAAGGTGTCATCTGTGTCGAACACCCATTAAAGAAGGAAGTCTTATTCCGTAAATTAAGAAAAATGAAAGCCCAAAATAAGAGCCACGCGATTATTATCGTCAGTGAAAACTTATTAGACATCAACGAATTAGCGGGTGAAATCGCTAAGGAAACAGGCTTTGATACAAGAACTGAAGTTCTTGGCAGATTACAAAGAGGTGGTTCTCCAACCGCACACGACAGAATCTTAGCTGCAAGATTCGGTGCTAAAGCTGTTGAACTCCTTTGTGATAAAGAACCAACAAGTAGAATTGTCGGTATCAAACAAAACGAAATCGTTGATTATCCAATCGACGAAGCCGTTGAAATGAAACATAGGCATACACATGGATTAAGAGACTTAATCGATATGTTGCAATAAATTAGGCATTAAGCCAAAGGATAAGCCCGCTATTGTATTGCGGAGGGAAAGAAAGAAACTATGAAAGTACAACAACATGACGGTTCCATTATTGAAATGGAAAAAACCAGTGCGGAAGCCTTAGAAGTGTTAAATCACTCTACTTCTCACTTATTAGCGCAAGCCATTACAGAATTATATCCAAAGGCATTGTTCGGCTTTGGACCTGCTATTGAAAATGGCTTCTACTACGACATCGATTTTGGTGATGTCACAATTACAGAAAACGATCTTCCTATCATTGAAAAGAAGATGAAAGAATTAGCAGGTAAAGATTTAAGAATTGTTCGTGAAGAACTCTCTAAAGAGCAAGCTCTTGAACTCTTCAAAGATAATCCTTATAAGGTTGAGTTAATCAAAGAGATTAATGAAAGTATCACCACATTCAAACAAGGTGAGTTCACAGATCTCTGCCGTGGCCCTCATATTATGTCCACAGGATTGATTAAACATTTTAAACTACTTTCACTTGCAGGCGCATATTGGAGAGGTAATAGTAAGAATAAACAACTTACCAGAATCTATGGTACCTCTTGGTATACCGCGGAAGATTTAAATAAATGGCTCGAAGTTCTTGAAGAAAGAAAGAGAAGAGACCATCGTATCTTAGGTAAACAATTAGGCATCTTTATGTATGATGACCTCGTTGGTAAAGGCTTACCAATGTGGTTACCTAATGGTTTCCTTGTTAGACGTTTATTAAGTGACTATATCATGGATAAAGAAATAGCCTTAGGCTATAAACACGTCTTAACTCCATGTTTAGGCAATGTTGAATTATATAAGACTTCTGGTCACTGGGCGCACTATCAAAAGGATATGTTCCCAAAAATGGATGTCGATAATGAATCATATGTCTTAAGACCAATGAACTGCCCACACCACATGGTTATGTACAGAAGTGCTTTGCACTCTTATCGTGAATTACCATTAAAGATTGCAGAAATCGCCGCTGACTTCCGTTTTGAAGCTTCAGGCGCATTAACTGGTATTGAAAGAACAAGAGCGTTCTATCAAAACGACTCCCACATCTTCTGTATGCCAACCCAAATTGGTGAAGTCTTTAAGGAAGTTACAAAGCTCATTCTTGATGTCTATAACGACTTCGGATTTAAGAACTATGCCTTCCGTTTATCCTTAAGAGATCCTAACGATACCGAAAAGTATTTCGGTAACGATGACCTCTGGGAAAAGAGTGAAAACCAATTACGTGAAGTTTTAAAAGAATTGGGTGTTGATTATTATGAAGCCATTGGTGAAGCCGCTTTCTATGGTCCAAAACTCGACGTTCAAGTTAAGAGTGCCATTGGTCACGATGTCACATTATCCACTATTCAATTAGACTATCAATTACCAGAAAGATTCGAACTTACATACATTGATGAAAAAGGCGAAAAGGCTCGTCCAGTCGTCGTTCACCGCGCAATCTTAGGTTCTTTAGATCGTTTCATTGCCTTCTTAATTGAAGAAACAAAGGGTGCTTTCCCAATATGGTTATCACCAGTTCAAGTTAACCTATTACCAGTTAACAATGATTATCACTTAGAATACGCTAAAGAATTATTAGCGAAGTTCAAAGAACATGGTCTTAGAGTGACTCTCGATGATTCTAATGACAAACTTGGTTATAGAATGAGAAGTTCGCAAATGAAGAAGATTCCATATACTCTTGTTCTTGGTGATCATGAAAGAGATGATAAGACCGTCACTTATAGAAGATTCGGTGTTCAAGAACAAATCACTGTCAGCATTGATGAATTCTTAAAACTCATCGATGATGAAATCAAAAACAAAGCCTTACTCAATACTGAAAATAAGTAAGAATTATTAACTAAGAGCCCGCTCAATGAGTGGGCTTTTTTATTGCTTTATTGTAAGAGCAATATTTTATTGCTATAATCTAAATAAATTAAGGTAGTAAGCCATGGAAACCATTCTTTCCCTAGCTATTGATTTAATTGAAATCATCGCTTCAGCAGTTACTCCTAGTAAAAAGAGCACTACTGGCTATTATCGTGAACTTTCAGATGAACAAGTCGAGATGATTAAACAGGCTAGTAAAAAGAATAGAAAATATTATTGACACATTATATTAATAATGATACTATCTTAACGCAAAAACGTAGAAAGCAGAGGCACCCGCTTCTCGCCAGACTGACAAAATGTTGGTTGGCTAACGCTACTTCTTATGGGCTAAGAATGTTAACGGGTGCACAATGCATCCGTTTTTTAAACGAAAAGGAGTGTGATACTTATCATCGACAATCGCTACGCCAATAAACAAAAACCTGGCAACAACCAAAACAAAGATTTATTAAATGAAAACGTTCGTTTCCCAGAAGTCCTTTTAATCGGTCCTAATGGTGAACAAATCGGTAAAATGTCTTCACGTGAGGCACAGTTCAAAGCCAATGAATATGACATGGACTTACTCTGTGTGGCGCCTAACGCCAAACCTCCGGTTTGCAAGATCATTAATTACAGCAAATATCGCTTCGAACAACAAAAGAAAGCGAAAGAAGCCAAAAAGAATCAACATACTGTCGAAGTTAAAGAGGTCCAATTAACACCACAAATTGGTGGTCACGATATGGACACTAAAGCCAGAGCCGCTGTCAAATTCTTAGAAGCGGGTAACAAAGTTAAAGTAGGCGTACGTTTCCGTGGCCGTCAAATGACTCACATCGAAGTCGGCCAAGAAGTC
>JBGUMU010000100.1:0-2119 GCA_045116995.1 Bacilli bacterium | reverse complement strand
CATCCCATTTACATTCTGTGTAGTTCTTGAAACCACCAGAGTCTAATTGACAGTTACAACCAGCAACAGCACGGTTATCGACTGTTTCATAGCATCTGAAGTTGACAGAGCTGTTACCACTATGGGTCATATCGGATAAGACAGAACCCTTGAAGCCCCATTCACCACGGAGAACTTCAGTCATTAATGGATAAGAAGCAGCGGTTTCCATTAAACCTAAACGGTTATAGGAACCCATAACACCAATGGACTTACCTTCTTCGAAGACCATTTGGAAGGATTTTAAGTAGATTTCACGTAACGCTTGTTCGTTGACGAAGGAGATACCGGATTCACGGTTCTTTTCTTGATCGTTAACAGCGAAGTGTTTGAAGTAAGCATAGAGACCTCTATCAGCAGCGGCGCCAACAACGTTAGCAGCCATACGGCCCATTAAGAATGGATCGGCTGAATAATATTCGAAGTTTCTACCACCGAATGGGGAACGGTGTGTGTTGACCGCTGGGCCCCACCAACCGGATTCACCATTAAGGTTACTTTCCATACCAACGCATTCACCTTGTTTGTGAGCGAGTTCTGGATTGAATGTCGCGGCAATGATTGGGGAAGAAACCCACATGATACCACTAGCACTCTTTAATTTTTGTGGACCATCACCTTCTGTGAAGCCTGGTTTACCAATGTTATCTTGTCTGATACTGCTCATTTTATTTTCTTCAACGTATTTGAGCATTTCAGTATATGTGAATTCGTTGATGAATTCTGTCCAAACGTCTTCACCTTTCTTGCCTGGCCATCTTTCTTTGGCGGCTTCGTCAGTGATTTCACCTTTTAGTGGGACGCCTTTGAGTTCGATTAATTGGATACGATCAGCTTGAGCTTTAGCTGTAGAAGCTTGTTCCCAACCACCTTTGATAGCATCTTGTTCTGTTCTCTTGGCGGCTTCTGGGATGATTCTGTAGTCGTTAGCGACATCAACATCACCTAATTGGAATTCGTGAGTTAAGAATTCTTCGAATGTGCTACCCGCTTTAACTGTTCTATCTTCGATAGTTGGATGTGTTGGGAATGTAGCGACGAAGTCTGCACGACTCATTTGTGTGAATTCGATATCGTCTTTACCTGGCATTGAGGAGTACCAGCCTCTATCTGTGAAGCGGTTTGTAACTTCATTGTTGGAGAAACGGTCTGTTTTGTATTTAATGTTCTTAGCAACGTTGAATTCATATTCTTCGTATGCTTCGTGAGCATTCTTCATTAACATTGCGGCATATTTACCTGCGTCTAATTCGTAGCCACGGAATTTGTTCTTATTGGCATCGGAGAAGTCGTAGTTAGCAACGTCTTGGAGATAGAAGGATAAGCTAATTTCTTGGCTTTCTCCTGGTTTGATAATATCTGTTTTGTCGAAAGCACATAAGACGTGGTCAGCTTTTTCAATACCACCTTTCTTATATGGAGCTTTCCAATATAATTGAACGGCATCTTTACCAGCAACGTTACCAGTATTTGTAACCTTGACTGTGAAGGAGATGACTTCGTTCTTTTGGTTGATTTTGCCACCTTTCTTGATGTTGGCTTTAATGATTTCTTGATTGAATGTTGTGTAGCTTAAGCCATAACCGAATGGGTAAACAACACCTTCTTCACCATCATACCATTGATCAGCAGCGGCTTTATCTTTAGCGGCCATGTCGGCATAACGTGTTTCATGATAACGGTAGTCAACATAGATGCCTTCTTCGTATGAAACGTAAGCGGCTGGTTTAACACCGTTGATACCACCAGCGACGACTTTGGCTTCTTCACCACCACGAGCACTATCCCATCTTGGAGAATTGTGATCTTTGTAGCTCTTATCTGTACCAAAGGACATCATTGGAGCACCGTCAGCGGCGAACATTGTGTCTTGTGGAGCGTAATATTGGTCACCGTTGGACAATGTTACTAAGTTTGTTTGTGAGTTATCGGAGAAGTTTTGGAATGTTGGGTCTTTTGTGAAGTCACGTGACCATGTGTCGACTGTACGACCAGATGGGTTAACTTCACCCTTTAAGATACGACCAACAGCACCAGCACCGACGTCACCTGGGTTACCAACCCATAAGATAGCGGCAAC
>JBGUMU010000099.1:0-7324 GCA_045116995.1 Bacilli bacterium | reverse complement strand
TACCGAGGGACTCGAACCCACGACCGATCGGTTAACAGCCGATAGCTCTACCGACTGAGCTAGGTAGGCAACTTGCAACTACGCTTTAACAAGCGCGTTTAAAATATTACCATGTGTGTATAGCAATGACAAGAAAATTATAATTTTTTTGATTCAATTAAATTAACAACGTCACGAATTGTTTTTAATTCAACGATTTCATCGGTGGCAAATTCAACATTTAAAGCTTCCTCAATCTTTAACATTGTTTCCACTAAATCCAAAGAATCTAAACCTAATTCGTCTAGTTTGTCATCATAATTAATTGTACCAATATTAATACGATCTTTTATCGCTTCTTTGACAATATCTAGTGCTTCCATAATCACAACTATTTTACTTGTGTAACATTCGTTTTTCAATATCAAAAAACGGCCTTTTTAAAGCCGTCTTTGTTTAGAAATGTAGCATCGCTGGTCTCGAGGTGATTGCTTTCGCCATTTCACTAGAAACCGAACTCGTCATGTTTGAGAAAACTGTCGCTAAACCACCTGCGACAACACCAAAGACGATAATTACTAAGATGATGCCTAACAATTGTCCTTTAATCTCTGACATATCCTTCCTCCTTTCTAACCATAGAATCCCACGACTGTCATCCGTGAAATAGTGATGGTCATTTCTTTTTTATCGATAATCATTGGTTTATATTTCGTTGAGATTGAATAAGTGATTTCCTCCCCGAATGTTGGAGATAGATTAAGTGGGCATTCAAAGTCCACATAGTAAGAACTTTCTATGTAGTTAATAAAGTCTTCATCAATCACCCCTGAACGGGATATCAAATATGAAATATTGTTGGCTTTAGAATCTAATGAGCTATAGACGCTTTGGATGGAAATTAGATCCGCGCCAAAAAGAAAGAACATTGCTACAAACACCATTGATAATAGAAGACCAATCTTATATGACATTCATTAAGTCCCCCAATACTGAAATAATCGATATCGTCAGCGTGACCGTTATCGCGCCCGCACCTATTAAAGGAAAAGTGGACATATTACCTAATGACTTCTCTTTTTGTTCCATCATTTCTTTGTGTCTATTTCTTGCTAGTTCATCAAAAATGACATCGAACTGTTCTAATTGATGTGAATTCTCACCTTGGTCCACCATTTGATAAATAGATAAAAGTAAGCTATGACTTGATAGCTGTTCAAAGTTATTAGCAAAGTTCACGAATGGTTGCACTGATTTATCGTTATCTATTTCTTTTAGTAAGGTTTCGACTTTATCTTTCATCCAGGAAGAACAATAAGGAATTAATAAGTTAAAAGATTGATACACGTTGTTCTTGTTTCTGATATAAACCTCAAAATAAGTGATGATAGTAATGAGTTCGTTTTCATGTTTCTTAATTAGAGCTTTCTTTAAATCCCCAAAGCGGCTTAAAAGCATGTAGTTAACCATTACAAGACCGATTAAAAGCATGATTGTGTAAACGATGTTTTTGGTGAAATAGTAGATAAGAGCGGTGCCCCCTAAAATAGCGATATTAGCTAAAACGATTTTTAATATCTCTTTTCTGTAAGAAAGACCCACAGATTCAATGGTGTCTTTAAGCTTATTTTTCATCATCTTTCCAACCCTCCAATGTCACATTAGTGATACGCATTACCATTAGATAAATAGACAGGAGCACAAATAATAAAAGCACCACCACGGCTATTTGGAAAAACATCGCATGAATGATGCGTGTATAGAACTGGGATAAGGCAAATCTTAAAGAAGTAAGAATTGTTAGAGTTATACCCCAAAGGACAAAGAATTCTATTAACTTAGAGCGATGCACAGATTCACAGAACAGGAGATATTCTTCTTTAAGTCTTACTTGATTGATGAGGTATTGGCTCATTGTTAGGATATCTCCACCCTGTTCACTCCAGACTTTAATGGTGTCCACGAACAAGTGATATAAATCAAATTTGAAATATTTACTTAAGTAAGATAGTTTTTCTTCTTCATTTAAATCTTTGATTGAATCAATAACTTCTCTAGTGGCTTTATCAGCAGTACCATAGCTACTTTCTCTAGCGGCACTTAAGGAGCCTTTAATGCTTAAAGAGATAAGATAGGAATTGATAAATTGGTAGCACTGATGGTAACGACGGGTTTTCTCTTGGTACTTGTCTATTTGCCTCTTAATTAGCAATACAAAAAATAATAGAGTAATCAGGAATATGGATATGGTTGAGATAACATTTTCGCTTGCGATGAATATTAAACCGGCAAAGGCGAAAGAGACAATGACACCAATCAATAAAAAGTTCATTTATTTCCTCCTATAAACACTCTTTTGAATAGATCACTACCATTGTCAACATTGAGCAAATTTAAAGCAGGGTAAGGTAATGGTCTATACTTTTTATTATTCCCGTCGTTACCATATATTTCTTCCATCTCTTTACCGTCAAGGTAAGCAATGGATGAAACGTATCTTAAAGGTTCTCCGTTACGACGATATTTCCTTTCTAAATAAATGTAAAATCGCATGTGATAGGCAATATCTTGATAAACATCATCAAAGTCCATTTTCTGTTCGTTCATCATCACCATTCTCGCCATACGATATGGCATGCTTTTAATATCAAAAGCGTGACAGGTGGTGATAATAGGATGACCAGTTAAGGATGAATTGAGGACTTCTAGCATTTCTTTTCCACGAGACTCTGCGACTATAAGCCAGTCAGGATTACTTCTTAAAGCAGTTTTTACTAGGTTTTGGATCGATGTGTTTAAGCGATTATCATCCACCTGCCAGATATTAAGATCGAGGTTTTGCTCGATTTCTAGTTGGTCTAATTCCAGGATGTTGTCTATGACAATGGTCCTGGTATTTTCTTTCATGCGACTAATGAGATATTTTTGTAGTTCGGTTTTACCACTGCCGGTCAAGCCTCCAATGACTATAGAAACATTAGAGTCGATTAAAAAATCTAATAAGTCGCATATTTACTCTGGTAAGTATTTTTCGTCTTCTTTGATTCTGAGCTTCTTAGAAGCAATACGAAGCGAGAAGCAAATGCATTCCATATTTCTTTTACGACAAATTGTTTGGTGAAGAGCGGTCAGTCTATATCTACCAAAAGAAACATCTAGTTCTGGCTCTTGATAAGAGAACTGCTTTTCCGCGAGATTAGCGATTTGTCTAATAAAATCTCTCACTAACTGTGGTTCAACTTGAGTATCCCTTTTTTGTCTTCCTAGATTGTTATCTAGATAATAGATACTTTCCCCGTTATATGAGATATCGGTCACACTTTCATTCATGAGTAAATCAGAAAGAAATGAATTTTCTATGTATGTGATTAGTTTATTTACATCCATTAGTTACTTCTGACCTCATAGAACATAGTTTTTTCATAGTGATAATTAAAGATGAAAGCCGCTGATACTTTGACCTCCACTGCGCGACACTTTTCATCTAGACAAACTGAATGATCACTAAGATTGTAATAATAGAAACTGACCTCATAATCGTCGGTATAATGTGGTAAAGAATAATCAAAATATGAGGTTAAGTTATTCTCTAATACTGTTTTATTAAAAATTGGGCCATTGCTTTCGTTAATATCTAATAGCTCTAATGATGTTTCAAATAACGCAATTGGGGCGTTCATTACTAAACGATTCACCCCATTAACTTGATAAGACATCATAAAGAAATTGAATGAAAGCACGACCACTAAAAAGGAGATAATCATATTAATCATTAGCGATACCTCCGCTGATGTAATACTCGCCTTCAGGAGCGGTTCCTACTATGGCTTTTCCAGAAATAAATCTTAATGGATAAGACATGGTGATTTTACTTTGAGAAAACTCTTCAAAATCCAGATATAAAATCTTGTTATCAAAGTGTTCTTTGCCGTTAATTGGAAGATAAAAGCTCGACGAGAAAACAAAGCCACCATGGTATAGATTGCTGACTTCTAGAGTTCTTTTATTTATATAAAAATTAGTTTTGTATTTAAGAGTAAGCCGACCTTTATTATCAATAATATCTAAAGGTATAACGACGTTATCGTTGGCATCATGGATGTAGTACGGAAAGAGATGTTCATGATCTTCAAACCTTAAGTTAAGGCTTTTATATGTTAACGGGAATTTGGACTCATAACGAAAGCGTTTAGCATTTACTTCTAAACGATAATAATAATCACTTTCTAAATAGTCTCCTAGATTAGTGAAATTGATGGTTTCTTTAATAGCTTTCATTCCTTGGCCATCACCATAAAAACCAATTGGTAATGACTCGTATACATTATTCTTATAGTATTGATAATTATTACTAAGAGATGAGAGTGGATAAATAGTGGCACTATATTCCTTTAATATCTCACGATTGCTCTTCTTCAATATTTCAAATTTGAGGGTAATTCCTTTAGATGATAAACAGTTATAAATAGGCACTAGGAATGTTGCTTCTTCTAAGGCGTTGTCTTTATAAGTTTTAGTGGTCTTAGTTTGAGCATTTAATAATTCACCACTGGTAGTAAAAATTCTTAATCTTTCTAATATCTGTTGGCTTTCGATTTTAGCGCTATATTTAAAGGTAGCGTTAAAATCTGGATCACCCACACGGAAAGGACCATAAATTGGACACTCAAAATAATCCTCACCGTTTTTATCGATGATGATGTCATGAGCGCCACTATACATGCTTGGATCACGCGTCAAACTATGATGATCACTACTTCTAGTAGTTAAATTAGCGCTCGTAAAAATCGGAAAATCAAAATCTTCCTTAGGATTAAAGCCAGTAATTCCCGAAACAATTAAAGCGGTAACACAAGATATTCTTTTAAACATGTAAAAAGGCCTCCAAGAAACGAAGCATTGTTCTCTTCTTGAAACGATAAAAACTAGTTCTGGAATATAAGCCTACCCACCAGTTCTGGTAGTTTTGGAAAAAGAACTCATTGTTAATAAGGTTTCTTTCTCTTTCATCTAGTGAGCGATAGGCTCTTTCCACTCTTAGTAGGTAGACAAGATATGGCGGTGTTTCTTCGTTGAGCGCTTCCGCTCTTTGTTTATTGGCGTCCATCTTTCTTGCAATGAAGAATCGATAGGCAACTTCTTCCACCATTTCATTCAGCTCTTTGAAGCTTTTTTCGTTCAGGCTCATTAACAACCCTCCTATAAATGAAATAGGGAGGTTTTTGCGATTTTGTCCTATAAAATTTTTAAAATTTGTTTAGGATTTTTCTTTAATTCTTAAGAATTAACTTTTTTCAAAAAAATTGCGATAAAAAAAGAAAATGCGCTTTTTTTCAAAAGTGATATAGTATTAGTAAATTATGATAGTTCTAAGTGGCGCAAGTGCATCGGGAAAAACAGAAGCTGCAAAAATGCTGATGGCGAAATATGGCATTCAAAAAGCCATAACCACCACCACACGTCCAATGCGCGTTAATGAAGTCAACGGTAGGGACTATTTTTTCGTTTCTCAAGAAAAATTTAACGAATTAATCAAGGAAGATAAATTTGTCGAATATACCCATTACAACGGCAACTATTATGGTTCCACAAAGGACCAAATTGCTAATGACCGCGTCGTGGTTATTGATTTAGAAGGTTTAAAGTCATATTCTCGTCTTAACGACAAAAGAATCGTGACTTTTTATTTATCAACTTGTGAAGAAATTCGTTATAAGAGAATGTTAGAACGTGGTGATAAAGAAGAAGACGCCAAAAGACGCCTTGAAAATGACCGCAAAGTGTTTAACAACAATCAAATTCCAGATGTTGACTATAAGATTGATTCCGAAAATAGAACAATCGAAGAAGTAGCTGATCTAGTCTATCAGTTATATATGCAACATTTAGGACTCTAGTCCTTCATGTATTTATAAGCGTAAGCAGGATTTAAGAGGACGTCGCACAAATAGCCGTCTTCTTTTTCTTTGTGGCTTAGAACGTAGTTTTCCTTGCTAAAAGTGGCAAAGTCCACACTATAAGGAACTAATAGTTCTCTTCTTAACCAATTCTTAGTGGCGTTAGTAACGATGAACTTAAGAGCATCAAGGACATCATTATCATCTAATAAGGAGACCAGGAGTTCATCTTCTTTAGGTAAGAAGTTAGCAAATCCACCTAATAAATCGTATTTGTTATAAATGTTAATCATTGGGATATTATCCGCTTCTAATGACTTAATAATCCCTTTAGTGGTTTCAATTTCTTCTTCCTTAAATGGATCAGAAAGGTCAACGACTTGGACTAATAAATCGGCTTCTTTTATTTCCTCTAATGTGGAACGAAAAGCATCCACAAGATAAATTGGTAAATGTGAAATGAAACCAACAGTATCGGTTAAGAAGAATGTTGGATAACCAAATATCGAGATGTTTCTAGTGGAAGTTTCTAAAGTCGCGAATAAGGCATTCTTTTCTAAGACTGTTTTATCTTCTTTAGAGAGCTTAACTAAACGATTCATAAGCGTGGATTTACCAGCATTTGTATAACCCACAATACAAATCTTAGGAGAAGGATTATTAATTCTCTTATTACGCATATTTCTACGTGAAAGTTTGATCGCTTCTAATTCTTTCTTCTTTTGTAAAACGGCTTTAGAAATCTGTCTTTTTGATAATTCGATTTGCTTTTCGCCTTTACCTTTATTATGACCACTTCCGCTTGTTACTTGGGAGTATGATGCTTTTTCATCAACGAGGTGATTCTTTAAGTATTCTAAACGGGCAATTTCCACTTGGAGTTTAGCTTCTTTGGTTCTTGCGTTCTTTTCAAAAATGTTAAGGATAACAAATGTCCTATCGATTATTTCCGCCTTGGTGATAGCCTCAATGGCTTTCTTTTGTAGACCAGTTAATTCAAAATTACAGGCAATAATATCGATTGGTTCTTCTGGATTCTCTTCATTATATTGATGATAGTAAGCGGCGATTTCTGCAATCTTACCAGAACCGACATAGGTATTCTTATCAATGTTTTCAATGTCTTGAGAAAAATAGGAAATAACAGAGTAACCGATTTCCTTAAGAAGCATCGCAAATTCGCTTTGATCATGATTAAGTTCAAGGGAATTTGTCTTACCGCGTGATATAACTAGGGCCTTCTTTTCTTCCATTAATTATTACCCTACTCTTCTTTTTCAAATTCAGTATCGATAACCTTGAGTTTTTCGACAGTAAATTCATCCGCTTCAAGGACGATAAAGTGATAATGAGCAAAGTCGAATTCATCACCCTTTTTAGCGAATCTATCTAAGATGTCTTGGCAGAAACCACCCACTGTTGTGTAGTCAGTTTCCACTTCTTCTTCA
>JBGUMU010000098.1:0-23900 GCA_045116995.1 Bacilli bacterium | reverse complement strand
CAAATGGACGATATCGATGCAGAAATTGATAAGCTAACCAAAGAGGCTAACGGTCTAGTTGAGAAAGCCAAGAAAATGGTGGAACTTAATGCATCAAGTGAGGTGGACCCAGAAGAGCATGATAAGAAATACAAACGAATCCAAGATAGATATGATGAAATCGAAAAGAGGCTTATTGGTCTAAATGATGAAAAAGGAAGAAAGGTAGGTGCTGCTCAAAGAATAAAGATGTTTGCTTTGGCAATAAGCAAAAACGGCGAGGTGTTGACCGAATTTAATAAAAAGCTATGGACTATGCTAATTGAAAGCGTAACAGTATACAAAAACAGATCGTTAAGGTTTAAGTATTACTCTGGTTACGAGAACGAAATTGGGCTATAATATGCTCGATTCAATTGAAAAAAACTGCTAGTTTCAATGAAAAGTCGAAGTTTCAATAAAAAAATGGCAGTTTCAATTTGTATTAAAAACATAGTTTCAAGCCAAACCGATTAAATAGGATTGATACAATGTGTCAGTCCTTTTTTATTCCAAACTATTTTTGCTTTGATGTAGCCTGACTTTATAAGAATAGCCATGATGTGCCTTTTTTTGTTGTTTTGGCTTGTGTATAATCAACTTGTGAAACTAATTCGTTTAATCCCTTTAGTGGTCTTATTGATTACTGGTTGCAACCAAGGTAACTATTTTGAGAGTGGTGAATCTAAGCCTTATATCGATCCACATTTTGAAGCCAGGATTTCCGATTGCAATATGTCGAATTCATTTGATTTTGGCTATGAATTAAATCTTAATTCTACATATACTTTCAATTTGGATGTTGGAAATAAGGAAGCTTATCCGTTAATTTCAGAATGTTCTTTTGAATACGACAATACCTGTATTGAGATCATTGATTGCATCAATCAAAGGCAACAAGATGGCTTTGTATTTAGTCGCAGATATGTTTGGTATCTAAAGCCGCTTAAAGAAGTGGAATCATCTAGAATCAGTATTTTTTATAGAGGGATGTATTATTCTTCATACTCTTTTTCAATCAAAGACTTATCCATTGAATCATCGCTCTGTGCATCAACCGAATATAGCTATGATTACACAAGTAGTTTCTTCCCAGGGAAACTCAAACTATTCAACGATTTAGATTCATGGAATGAGTATCGCAATGTCCACAAGGAATTAACTCCTTTAAAAAACGAACCAAATAACCTTACTTTCAATGATTATGAATACGCTTTAGTAACTGTCTCAAAATACGATTTTGGAAGGGAAGTTACACTAAATGGGGCGTTTTTGAAAAATGGCACTTTGTATTTTGACATCAAATCAACAAAGGCATATTTCGAAGAACCAGGGGATGTGATATACCCAACAACGAGCTCATATTTTGTCTGTTTATTACGTTATTCTAATAAACTCAATATCCAAAACTACGAAGTCTGGAATGACGTGACTTACATTCAGAGTTAACCCGATTATCATTTTCAAATACAAACCATCAAAATGAGGGTTTTCTTACATTGTTTGCTGCGTAAATTTGGAATTGGTGCGTTGTATCATTTCTGTACATTTAGGCCAACTTAGTTAAATAGGATTGATACAATATTGTCAGTCCTTTTATTTTTTGCTAACATATTCATATGGAAAAGAAAATTAAGCCAATTTATCCAAACTCTCAATTCAAATCATTTTGCTATATCAAAAGCGTAATCACTAGACCAAATATTATTGCAGGTGATTATTCTTATTATGACGATAGCGAAGATGGTCCAGAATCATTTGAAAAACATGTCACCCATCATTATGAATTTATGGGTGATAAACTCATCATCGGTAAGTTTGTTGCTATAGCAAGAGGCGTGGAATTTGTCATGAATGGTGCAAACCATATGCTTGATTGTTTAACCACGTATCCTTTCGAAATAATCGATGAATTTAAAGGCTTATCTAGATCGTTTGGCGATAGAGGAAATCGTGGTGATACAGTAGTGGGTAACGATGTCTGGATTGGACAAAACGCAACTATCTTACCAGGTGTCCATATCGGTGATGGTGCGATTATTGGTGCGAATGCAGTTGTCGCAAAAGATGTTCCTCCTTATGCCGTAGTTGTGGGTAATCCAGCAGTTATTAAGAAATATAGATTTGATAAGGAAACCATTGATCTTCTTTTAGAACTCAAGTGGTGGGACAAAGATATTGAGGAAATCAAAAAGTTGATTCCGCTACTTACTGGTGATTTAGAAAATAGCAAAAAAGAACTTAAAGCACTTCTTAAAAAATAGTGAAAGAAAAGAAGACTTACCAGAGTTCTTTCTTAAGAAAAATGGAGTCTTCTTTTTTAATTTCTTTAATCTTTTTCGCGGGATTACCAGCGTAGACCCAACCACTTTCTAAATCGTGAGTGACTACAGATCCAGCACCTACCACAACGTTATCGTGAATGGTGACACCTGGAAGGATGGTAACATTACCACCAAACCAGCAGTCATTGCCGATAGTAATTGGTTTGCCATATTCTCTATCGGTGACATATCCTTTTTCTTCATCGAAGTACAATTCTCTTTCAGAGGCCACTAATGAATGAAGTGCGGTTAATATTGAAATATTAGGGCCAAAGAAGCAATTATTACCAATATGTACTGGACAGACATCTAAGATAACTAAGTTAAAGTTGAAATAAACAGTCTTACCAAAATAGGTGTTTTCGCCATAGTCGACAAAGACTGGCCCTCTCACAAAGAGTGATTCATCACTATGTGGGAATATCTCTTTGAGAAGCTTTGCTCTATCGGGATGAGCTTCTGGTAAGTTGTTATATTTGATACATAAATCGCTCATTAAGACACGACGATCATATAATGGCTTTTCCAGGGAATCATAGATTTTTCCCTGCAACATTTTCTCTTTTTCGCTCATGCAACAATTATGGAATAAATGTCGGAATATCACAAATAAAATAATTTATTCAACTTATTCCATTCACTTTGTTTGGTGCTACAATAGTAGGGAAGACATAAAGTATCAAAAATGAGAAAGGATTATTTTTATGTTGAACAATAATAAGAAAGTTTTTCGCATGCCATTACTTGTAATGGCCACTGTTTGCTTATTAATCACAGGCTGTAATAAACAACCAGCAAGCAGTAGTGAAAAAGAACCTGAATACAATATCATTAAACCAGATTTTACTCCTGACTATGATAACTATGGAGTAAACGAAAAACCATCTGGTGTCAATATGACCTATTATAAGGGCATCTATTCCCGTGGTTTTTCTTGGCTAACGGATGAAAATACTGAAGGCACAGAATTATATCTTGTCCAAAGTGATAAAGGTGAAGCCGCTGATTTCTCTAGTGCACAAGTTATCAACGGCACAAGCATGTTATGCACATATGATAAATCTGGTAACATCACCGCTGAAGGCTTAGCCTCTGCCAAAGGCAGTGGTAACACTGGTGAAGTTAAAGTCATGTCACATAAAGTGCATGTTGAAGGTTTAGAAAAAGGCAAAGCCTATAGTTATAAGATTGGCTCAGAAGCTGGTTATTACTATGGTGCTTTTATCGTTGAAAAAGAGAAGGCTAATTCTATTACCGCAATCCATGTCAGTGATGCTCAAACAAAAGATTTAAGCAAGCATTATGTCTGGCGTAATACCATTGCGAAAGCAGTGGATACCGCTGGCAAAGACTTAGATATGATTATCAATAATGGTGACCAATTTGACCAAAACAACAGCAGTGGTAACGATAAAGAACCATTCAGACTCTTTAGATATTCCAAAGCCATCGATGTTATCCAAGACTATAAGTTCAACGTTGCCTATATGAGTTCATCTGGTAACCATGAACCATCTTCTCCATATTCACATTACCTCATGAGCGATATTGATTACGCAGGTTACGACTACAAGGGCGCGTACTATTCATATGATTACGACTACGCGCATTTCGTAGTGCTGAACACCAACACAATCAATAACGATCAAATCAACTGGTTAAAAGAAGATTTAGATAAAGCTAGTAACGCTAAATGGAAAGTAGTGACTATGCACATCTCACCATATTCCACTGGCGACCATAGTAATAAATCAGAAAATCAAACAATCGTTGAAAAGTTAACACCAATCTTCTCTGAAAAGCATGTTGACCTTGTTTTACAAGCTCATGACCACACATATAACAAAACCATGCCATATAAATGGGACGCAGCGGGTTATACAGCATCTGATGATAATTTAGGCGATGTTGTTAATCTTGAACCAGAAACTGAAACAGTTGAAAACGTTAAATATGATAAGAATCCAAACGGTACTTACTACGTAACAACAGGCGCTGCCGGTCATAGATGTGGTTCTGTCGAAAGTGATGGCATCTGGGCGGAAGTCGTTAAAGATGGTGACCAAATTAAAGGCTTAAATCCAAGCAAG
Source organism: Bacilli bacterium (assembly GCA_045116995.1). Taxonomy (GTDB): domain Bacteria; phylum Bacillota_I; class Bacilli_A; order RFN20; family CAG-826; genus RUG14515. The sequence continues at coordinate 19,468 of JBGUMU010000098.1, read as the reverse complement.
ACATTCACCACAAATATATATAAAAACGTCTGTGGTACACTTACTCAATCCAACCAATACGAATCATACACAATGTCTGGTTTCACATCCTCACAAGACTATAAAGCGGGCGATCCTGCTACAGGTAACGTGAATGCGTGTATGTTTGGTGTGCTTAATATGACAGAAACCACTCTTTCATATCACGTCTATACCACAAACGATAAACAAACCGTCAATGGTGAAGTAAATTACAATTTAGATTCAGTGAAATTATTTGATACTCTTGATATACTAAAAGCCTAATGGGATTTATTGTTAATCATTACATCAAATATTTCGTCCATCGTTACGATAAAGAAATCGGTATCCCTTATTATTCCTACAAGGATTTTAAGGGATTTAAGTGTGAAGAAAAGTCGTTTTTCGTAACGTATGGTTCGAATAAAGTAACTAAGTCCTATGGTACTAATATTCATTACTTCTTCTATTATTACGATAATTATAAAGATGATAAAATCATCTTGTTTTGTCACGGCATGGGTCCAGGCCATACAGCTTATATGGCGGAAATAGAAGCCTTAGCGAGACGCGGCTATAAAGTTTTAACTTTGGACTACGCAGGATGTGGTGAATCGGGTGGTAAATACCTCGGTTCACTTAATAAACCTACTAGAGATGTAATTGAATTATTAGACCATCTTAAGATTGATAAGCCAATCGTTTTAATTGGACATTCTTTAGGTGGTTACACCGCTTTAAACACTCTGTGTTTGCGTAAAGAAATCACTAAAGCAATTGCGATTTCTCCAATCATTCAAATTGCGCCATTATTGCAACTGAATACCAAATCAAAATTCATCACCAAGCACTTGTTAAGATATGAAAAGAAAGTGGATGGAGAAATCTTTGATATCAATATCCCTGAATATCTTAAAACCACAACTGATGATGTCTTTATCATCCAATCCACTGATGATCAAATGGTGCCTTATAGCATGTCCTTAAAAGTCATTGAACAAATCGATAATCCTCATATCAAAACCAAGCGATATGAAGGTCGTAAACATAACCCAAATTATACAGACGCAGCAGTAGCGTACATGGATGACGTCTTTGGTAAATACTACGCTCTAATCAAAGAGAAAAAGATCGTCACTGATGAGGATAGAATTGCCTATTTTAAAGACGTTTCATTAGCCAAACTAGTGGAACAAGATGAAAAATTATTCGATGAAATAACAGCTTTTATTGAGAAATAAATAGATTATCAAAACTGCATATCTGTAACATTCATTTACAAAAAACTGCGATTGTAATGCTAAAAACCGCTATTTTGCGTGATTGTCGCGAATTTTTCGCTTGCGCACATTTTCGTCGTGCGTATGATTATATGCATATATGAACTACGTCTTTGATTTCATTGTCAGATATTTCATCCTACTATGTGCGGCTAGTGTCCTATATGTCACTTCCATACAACGTTTTAAAAGTCATAAAAGAATCAGCATTTGCGTTATTCTTATCATTTCTTTTGCCTTGTTCTTATCAGTAGCAAATATCTTAGAAGATTTCGGTAAAGACACTCTCAATATTCCATTAACAACATTTTGTTCTTGGATTGGTTATGTCACACGTCCTGCTCTTGTATTCTTATTCATCGCAATGTGTGGCACTAAACTTACCAGGAAGCAAACTCTTCTTACCTTAATCCCGCTTGTCATTAACTTTATTGTCTTCTTGGGTGCATTTATCCCAGGCATTAAAGAGCATTTATATTTCTTCGCCTACTCTGAAGAAACTGGTGAACTATTGTTCATGGGTGGCAATTTGAGATATATTTCTCATATTACAGCCGCCATCTACCTAGCGTGGATTATCTACTTATCCATCGCTAAGTTAAGGGCCAAGCATTTCTTCCATGCTGTTGGTTCATTGGTATGTGCGTTATTCATCATCCTAGCAGTGGTGATTGAAACATTCTTCAACAATAACGCTGATATCTATTTGTTAAATTCCACAGTGGCGGTTACCGCTCTTGAATATTATTTGTTCTTATATACCGAACAGACTCAAATTGATAGCTTAACAGGTATATTCAACCGTGAAACGTTGTTCTTAGATATTGATCGAATGGGTCGCTCCATTACCGGCATCATTGAATTCGATATGAACGGTCTTAAATACTTAAACGATAACTTCGGTCACGCTGAAGGCGATAAAGGTCTTAAGACAATTACTGATATCGCTAAAAAAGCTGCGAAAAAGGATATGTACCTATACCGTGTTGGTGGTGATGAATTCGCTATCCTCGCAGTCAACTGTACTGAAGAAGACATTAAAGAAACCATTAATCAGTTCACTGAAGAACTTAAAAAAACACCATATTATTGTTCCGTTGGATATGCTTATCGCGGAAACAAGAATAAGTCATTCGCTGACTTAAACAAAGAAGCGGAAAAGAAAATGTATTTAGCGAAAGATGAGTTCTACAAAAACTCACCATTCGAAAGAAGAATCATCAAATAGTCTTGGAGGTAAACATCATGATTAACAAAGTTAAAAGAAAATTTGTATTAGGCGCTGTAATATTAGGCGCAGTTATGTCTTTGGCCGCTTGTGACCTAAACGGTTTAGTAAACACTTCTAGTTCCACAAGTGACAATACTTCTACCTCCGAACAGATTACGTCTTCTTTCGAATCTAGTTCCATTAGTAATAGCGATAAGACCACAAGCGGTGGTCCTTTAGGTGCTGGTAATTCATCATCTTCATCATCATCATCATCTACTTCTACCGTGCCACCAGTTGTTTTAACAAACATTACTGCGGTGAATAATAAAGAAAGTTATGAAATAGGTGATGAGTTAGATATTACAGTCACCGCTCATTACTCAAACGGTGACACCGTTACCGTTAGTGAATATGGAGTATCAGGTTTCAATAATAGAACTCCTGGTGAACAAGTCGTCACAATCACCTATGGTGATGCATCCACAACAGTGACAGTCGTGGTTAATCCTGCTCACTTAGTCAGCATTGCTGTTACCAACAACAAAACAAGTTATGAAATCGGTGATGAATTAGACTTAACAGTCACCGCTACATATTCCGATGAAACAACCAAAACAGTCACTGAATACAATGTTTCTGGTTACGATAACCAAACACCAGGCACTCAAACAGTGGTTGTCACATTTGAAGATAAATCAGCTTCCGTAGAAGTTGTTGTTAACGAACCACATATCGTTGACTTAAAAGTGGTCGACAACAAAGCGGAAACTGGTTATGAACTTCGTGATGAATTAGACTTAACAGTCACCGCCTACTATTCAAATAACGTTAATTTCTCCGTGGATGAATACGAAGTCGCTGGTTACGATAACCAAACACCAGGTACTCAAACAATTACCGTCACCTATGATGGTATGACTAAGACTTTAGATGTCGTGGTTAATGCACCAGTGGATCAATTCCCACTTGAAGCATTAACATCCTTCTTAGAAGAAGAAAAGATTACCACTTCCGTTCCAACACCAGTTGGTTATAACGAATGGTCAAGTGCTATTGATTATAACGAAGACTTCAGCAAATACTTCTTTGCTAAAACAAGTGACGAAGTCGCTGAAGGCGAAACCGCCATCTCTGAAGCATACAAAGCCTTATTAGAAACAGAAGGCTGGACAGTCACAAATGGTGGACTTTCCTATATCGCTAGTAAAGCGGGTGCTGATGTGAAAGTTGAATTCGCTAACAAAGATAACGAATTTGCTTTCCGTGCTTATGCTTTTGAAGAAGTTCCAACTAGAAAAACAACAGCTACACCAGTCAGCAACACCAATCAATTAAATGAAGGCGATGCAATCGTCTTCGGTAATGCCGAATTTGGTGTTGTGGCTTATGGCTTAGATAGTGGCTCATTTGATGTCCAAGAATGCCAATACAACAATGGCAATATTGTGACAGTGGCTTCTAACGTTGTCCGTTTCAAATTAGCTAAATCCGCTAACAATCGTTGGACATTAAGTGATGCTAAGGGTAGAAAATTAGGTTCTAAAGGCCTTGGTAAATTAGTCTGGGATGAAGGTTCTACTGATTGGATTATCTCTGTTTCTAATGACACAACACTCATCATGAACAATAAAACTTCATTTGGTAGTCTTTACTACAATCCAGAAACAAGCAAGATGACCACATTCAGCGCTAGCGAAAGAAAGAGCATGAAACAACTTCAACTCTTCGTGGTTGAAACCGTTGATATTATTTATCCAACCGCTATCTCCATCAGTGGTGATGCGGAAATCTCTCAAGGCAAATCTGGTAAATTAAGCATCAGCTTTGTTCCTGAAAACACCAATGAAAAGGCCGTTATCTGGTCCTCTTCTGATGAAAGCATTGCCAAAGTTAACGCTAATGGTGTTGTGACCGCTCTTGAAGTTGGTAATGTCACAATTACTGCTACAGCGTTTAATAGAACAGAAGAAATCGTCGCCACCTTCGAAGTTACAGTAACCGAAGCAGTTGGTGATGCTTGGACAGTCTTCTTATACATCTGTGGTGCGGACCTTGAAAGTGGTTCAGGTCTTGCTTCTGGAGATATTTCTGAAATCTTATCTGTCAGAAATCAACCAGAAGACGTTAACATCGTTATCCAAACAGGTGGTTCTAGATCTTGGAGCAGTTATGGTATCTCTGGTAACAAGATTGGTAGATATCACGTTGAAAATAGACAACTCGTTCAAGATGCTTCCTTACCAAACGCTAATATGGGTAAATCAGCCACACTTGAATCATTCTTAACATGGGGTTTACAAGAATATCCAGCTGATAAGACTGGCTTAGTCTTCTGGAACCATGGTGGTGGTCTTGATGGCTGCTGCTTCGATGAAAACTATGGTGGCGATGGCTTAACATCCACAGAAACAACACAAGCAATCGATAATGCTTTAGCGGCTTGCAATATCAATTCCAAGTTAGAATGGGTTGGTTATGACTGCTGCTTAATGCAAGTACAAGATATCGCTGAATTCAATGCTAAGAATTTCAACTACATGGTCGGTAGCGAAGAAACTGAAGCCGGTGATGGTTGGGCCTATGATGAATGGGTTGATAACCTCTACGCTGGTGATGACACAGAAACCATCTTAGCCGAAATCGCTGACACATTCGTTGCAAGCAACGATAATGCTGGCGGCTGGTGGGGTGGCTCTAGTTACAACGACCAAACTCTTTCAGTCTTAGACTTAAACAAGATGGATGGTTACTTCACTAAGTTTGAAGCAATGGCTTCCGCTATCAAGAGCACAGTCAATAGTAACAAGAGCACATTCAAATCAGTTATCAATAGCTGTAAGAAATATGAAGCCTTCAGTTCCTATGGCTTAGTGGATGGTAAAGACTTCCTCAACAAGTTAGCGGCTAATAGTAAGTTCTCTAGTCACGCTTCAATCATTAATGAAGCTAAAGAGCTTTATTCTCAAATGGTTATTCATAACAAGAAAGGTGGTGCGGCTGGTAACTCAAATGGTTTAGCCTTCCACACACCAATTAACTATTATGATTATCCAGCTGATGAATCCCATTTCACCAATTGGGTTAGCCTCTTCAATAATCTTTAATCCTTAATAAAAAAAGAACGCTCTGCACTAGAAATATTGCAGAGCTTTTATTTTGCTTTAAAACAAATCTCTTTTATCTATTTTTATAAATGTTAAAATAACAAGCGACATGAATTTTTATGAATGGTTCTTCCTCGAGGAAGTAAATGGCGTTAAAAGGCCAGCAGCTGGATTATTTTCTTTGTCTCATCTTTTAACGGTCACATTAACACTTGCTATATTCTTATCTTTAGCGGTTTTCCTTGCTAAAAAGTTTAAAAACGATCCTAAGAAATTAAATCTAGTTTTATTAATTTCTGGCATCGCTATTGTGGCGGTCCAATTATCAAAGAATATTTGGCTACTTTGTGAAACAGATAACTTCTGGGATTGTTTAATTGGTAACTGGCCGCTTTATTTCTGCGACATCCCAATTTATGTTATTCCACTTGCGGCGTTAACAAAGGGTAGATTCAAACAGTGGTGTATAGATTTCTTATCTATATGTGGCTTATTAATGGGCTTTATGGGTAACTATTTCGCCGGTAACTTATATCCAAGTCACGCGATTGTTTCGTTCTCTGTTTTCAATGCCTTATTAAATCACTCAATTTCCGCTTTTGTGGCGTTATTCATTTGGGTGTCAGGACTAAACAAAATGGAGAAAAGAGATATCCCATTCTCAATCGGTATTCTCTTTACATTTATGACCATTGCCTTAATTGTCGATTACATTTCTATTCCTATTAAAGGAACACCACGTAACTTTATGTTCTTCTTCCACGGGGACGGCACTCCATTTACCATCTTCCACGATTTGGTGGGTGGACATAACATTCCATATCAAATAATCATTTATGTCTTACAATGTGGTTATATGGGCTTATTCTATGTTGTTTATTACTGGATTATGGGCCTTATTAAAAAGAAACAAGAACAAAAGAATTTACAAACTCAAGACTCTACTGCCTCTAACTAAGTAGAGTTTTTATTTTAAGCATGATAATATATTCTTAAGAATAAATTATAAATAGTCTAATCAAGGAGAAAAACCATGGAAGTTTTTGAAATCGCTTTAAATACTGGAGAAATAGTTAAAGGTGCGAAATGGCTCGTTAAAAACGGTAAAGCCAATTATGTTTTTATCACCGGCATGCAAGAATACGCGACAAGATATGAACGTTTGGCTAATTATTTAAATGAAAAAGGTATTAACGTTTGGATTTTAGATCACTTTGGTCAAGGACTTAATGCCCCAACAGAAGATGATTTACAAAAATGGCCAAAAGATGCTTTCGATAAAATCGTTGATGCTTTATATCTTACGATCTTAGAGGCCAAGAAAAACGGTTTACCAACCATTCAAGGTGGTCACTCCATGGGTTCTTTTACCACACAAGCAAGATTAGAAAAATATCCATTAGCCGCGGATAAGACTCTGATTATTGGTAGTAATGGTGGTCAGGGCGCTTTGATGTCTATCGCCGCAGTTTTAGCAAAAATGCTTATTCATAAATCTAACTGGGATAAACCAAATAAGTTCTTCACTGATTTAGGCTTAGGTGGCTATAACAAACAAATCAAAAATCCTAGAACGGGTGTGGATTGGCTTTCATATAATGAAAAGAATGTAGATGACTATGTCGCTGATCCATATTTAGGCCACATGAATACCGGTGGTTTCTGGAGAGAATTCTTAATTGGTATGGCCAAAATCTGGAAGAAAAAGAACATGAAGAAAGTTTCTAAAGACGAAGTTATCTTTATCACCTCTGGTGAAGAAGACCCAGTTGGCCAAAATGGTAAAGGCGTTAAGTGGTTAGAAAAAGCCTATAAAGATTTAGGCGTTAATAACGTGACTCTAAAACTCTATCCTCATATGCGTCACGAGATACATAACGAAGACGATTATCTCCAAGTTTATGAGGACTGGGCGAGATTTATACTTGAATAATTCTATATAAAATAAAAATAAATCTTTTTAGTATGCCAAAAGTGGTATACTAACACTGCTATGTCTGAAGAAATTACTCGTACATCACCTTTTGAAAAAAGAATTCACGAAATAGATTTCATCCGCGGCATCCTTATTTGCCTCGTGGTTATGGATCATATTTTTAACTTTACTATGTCTTTTAATCAAGGCTGGGCGGGCGATGCACATCTCGAACCATTCTATACCATCTTTAAAGTGACTCAATTCTATTGGGATCATCCAGTGAGGATGGTAGTACGCTGGCTTTGCTTAATTAGCTTCTGCTTTATCAGTGGTGTTTCTTGTGCCTTCTCTAGAAGTAACAGTAAAAGAGCTATCCAAATGGTGGGTATCTGGGCACTTATCTTTATTATCTCTAATATAATTAGAGGTATGATGCTCGTTAATCACTGGAGTGATGGTGTGACATGTTTTAGAATCGACTTTAACGTGATCGGCGTATTAGCCTGGTCAACGTTACTATATTGTTTCTTTGAGAATAAACAGTGGTATTGGTTATTAATCGTGGCCCTTATTGGTTTAGCCTTACACCCACTTTGTGTGGTGTTATCTGATACTGATTTTGGTCGTCAAACATACGTCCCATTCCTATGGAGACCATATGTTGGTGATAAAGTTCCAGGCTCAGCAGCCGTCATTCAAGCGGACCATATGCCATTATTCCCATACCTTGGTTTCTTCTTCTTTGGAGCGTTATTCTCCAAACTTACATACGCTAAAACTAAAAAGTCCTTCTTTACAAGACATAACTGGGAAAGACCAATTTGTTTCGTTGGCCGTCATACCTTATTAATTTATGGTACTCACGTTATCGTCATCATGGGCTTCTTCTTACTATTGGGGTTATTTATCAAATGATGACTGAACTCACCATGTATGAGGCCTTTAAAGAGGCCGCTAATAAAGCTCCTCGTGATTTAGCCCTTTATTATGAAGGCAAGAGGATTAACTTTAAAACGCTTTTAAAACGCGTCGATGTGACCGCGGATATTTTATACAACAGACTTGGTTTAAGAGAAAACGACGTTGTCGTTATTGCTCAACCTAATATCCCTGAAACCATTGTCCTTTTTTATGCGATTAATAAAATTGGTGCCACTTCTAACTTAATCCACCCATTCACTCCTTTTAACCAAGTGAAGCAAATCATGGATAAGACCAACACCAAAATTGCGTTCCTTTTTGAACAAAGAATCGCCAAAGAAGTGAAACAATATAGAGATATCGCTGATAAGGTCTACGTTACACGTATTGAAGATGATTTACCTTTAATGCCTAAGTTCATCTATCACAACTTCATGAACTTTAGAATCAGAAAGAAATTAGGTAAGATGCCAGCGAGATTCAAATTCGATGGTTTCAAATATACCTATCAATTAAAGCCAACAGGCAAAGAAGTTCCTACCGCTAAAGCGGATAAAAATAGATGTTCTGTGCTATTACACAGTGGTTCCACAACTGGTAAACCAAAAACCATCTGTTTAAGCGACTACGCTTTTAACTTTATTTCGCAATATGCCTATTCCTTCCTCGCGGTTGATAAAGACAAAATGCAAGGCCATAAAATGCTCAGTGTGTTACCAAGCTTCCATGGTTTTGGTTTGTGTATGACCATGCACGCTCCTTTAGTGAACTCATTCTCATCTATTCTTGTTCCTAAGTTTAAAGCCACAAAAGTGGTGAAAGCGATGAATGCCACTAAACTCACATGTATGTGTGGTGTACCAACTATTTACGAAAAGTTACTCCAAGAACCAACATTTGTTAATTCTAAAAACTTAAAGCACTTACATTGCTGCTTCTGCGGTGGTGACTCTATGCCAGCAGACTTAGAAGAACGTTTCAATAAGACCATGGAAAAAGCTGGTTCTAAATGCCGTTTGTTCCAAGGATACGGCTTAACAGAAGCTATTGCTGTTAACTGTGTTAACACCTTTAACGCTAATCGTAAGGGCTCATTAGGTAAAGCGATGCCTGAAGCTATCTTCAAGGTTGTAGATGAACAAGGCAAAGAAGTTAAACGTGGTGAACTCGGTGAAATTATCATCAAGAGTGGGGCGATTATGCTTGGCTATTATCAAGATGAAGAAGCCACTAAAAACTGTTTAAAAGATGGTTACCTCTATACTGGTGACCTTGGCTATATGGATGAAGATGATTTCATCTACTTCAAACAACGTAAAAAGAGAGTAGTGAAGGTCTCTGGTGTTGCCGTTTTCCCAAGTGAAGTCGAACAACTTATTGAATCAATGCCAGAAGTCACTTCATGCGCTGCTATTCGTATTCCTGATCCAAAACTTCAAAATGCGATTAAGGTTTTTGTGGTCGCTAAAGTCGTAGATGAAACAGCGATGAAAGAAAAAATACTTGAGACGTGTCGTAAATATCTCATTAGATGGTCAGTTCCAACTGAAATTGAATTTAGAAGTGAATTACCTTTAACCATGCTCGGAAAAGTTAATTTCCGCATGCTTCAAGAAGAAGAAGACAAAAAACGCGGACTGCTGTGATATAATGTCACTCACATGTGGTCATGGCGGAATTGGTAGACGCGCTGGTCTCAGAAGCCAGTGAGGAAACTCATGGAAGTTCGAGTCTTCTTGGCCACACCAATTTAATAAGCAATTATGAAAAAAGAATATAGAAGAGTTGTTGGTGGATCTATTCCAGGTGGCATTTTCGCGATTATTTTAGCGTTTATCTTTTATGGTTCACTATTGGTCTATTTTGCCTTAGGCAAAGAAAAAGATTCAAGCGTCGCTCCTATCGTTCTAGGTGGTATTGCCCCAGTCCTTTGTCTAGCCTTTATTGCATTAGGTATTTTCCTTATTGTCCAAGATGTTAAAAGAAAAACAATCATTAAGAAAGGCACTAAAAGACAATGCCAGATTTTAGAACTATTCGCTAGACATGTCCGTTATGTTGATTCATATCATATGGTGGTCACTTATAAAGGTGATTCAGGTCGTCTTTACAAAGTAAATTACCTACTTTCAAAAGAACAATACCAAACTTTAGCTAAAGGTTATGTCTTTGATTGCATCGTTTATAAAGAAGACTGCTCTTTTGAATCAAGTGACGTGAGTCAAGCTCATAGATAATTATGAAAATCGATCGTTATTCGACATGCTGTTATTTAAAGAAAGATGAACAATATCTTCTTCTTTTCCGCAATAAGAAGAAAGTTGATGTTAATAAAGGCAAATGGATTGGCGTCGGTGGTGGTCTTGAAGGAAAAGAAACACCAGATGAATGTGCGATCCGTGAAGTTAAAGAAGAAACAGGCTTAGATGTTCGTTCATTAGAATGCTCTGGAGAAGTGGACTTCATCTATGATGGCTACTTTGAAAAGATGTATATCTATGAGATTACTGATTTCTCTGGCGGTATCATTGATTGTAACGAAGGTGAACTAAGATGGATTCCGATTAAAGACATCTTCAATTACCCAATGTGGGAAGGTGATAAAGTGTTCCTTCCTTTATTAATAAACCATGAGCCATATTTCAGAATTAGGCTCACCTATGAAAACGATATTTTGATAAACGCGCAAAAATATTGATAAAAATAGATGATAATTTAAATTATTTATGTAATAATAACAAAGCGCGCTAGGGGTGTAGCACAATGGCAGTGCAACGGTCTCCAAAACCGCTGATGCGAGTTCGATTCTTGTCACCCCTGCCACAACCGTATGTAAATGTCGATACAATTCGGCATTTTTATTTTGATTTTTCGAAGTATTCTTTGATGTAAAAATCAGCGAGTTCGTCGGCTTCTTTGTTCAATTGTTTTTCTGAAAGCTTTTCATCTTGTTTTAAAAACCACTGGTAGTACATCGAAATTCCTAAACAAACATAATATTCAATTTCTATTAATAAATTGTTATCAGATTCAAGTGCGGGAACATATAATTTAGGGTACATTTTCTTTTTTGCTTCTTGATTTCCATAGAAAGCGCAATACCCTTTTTCACCATTTTCTGAATTAATAAACACTTCTTCGTTTGTAAAGCAAACATTAAAACGAATAGGAAAATAAAACTTTTTCCTTAAATAGCTTATAAGTTTTGATAATTCGTTTTTTGCTTTTTCAGGAATCCCACTTTCAAAAGAAAAACGAACGCCGTTATATTTGCAAATATTCAAATAGTTTTTCCTATCTTTTTTATTAATCCAGTAAGTTTTTGCCATCTTTAAAACCAACATTATTATACAAAATAGCAATAGACATCTCCACCTAGTTGTTTCTACACAAGAATAACACCACAGCATAATATAGAGGGGTATGAAGCAAAGCCCCAGGGTATGAAGCTGCAGGTTTTGTATTAAAAAGTTCTACAATACCAGAATTAATAAAAAATTGATGCGAGTATAACGCATCTTTTTTTGTTCCTTATAGCGTTACTCTTCAAAAGCCATTATTATATATAATGTGAAAAGATTTAATAACATTTCTATATATAGAATCATCGCGACAATCTGCGTCTTGCAGTTCCATATTTTCTATATCACTTACGCAAGAGCTATTCCTTATGAAATGCTATTAAGTAAAGGCGTGCAAGGTTTAACTGCGTTATCCGGCTTCTTATATTCGCAAAAACTCATCACTGATAATAAGAAGTTCTATGGTAGTAATCTAATTAAGTTATTAGTGCCCGCTTTAATATGCTTAGCATTTATGGCTAGTTGGGATGTCATCTATATGGCTATCACCAATCACTGGGATTGGATGATGTTTGCCACTAATAGGGCCTTCGGTGGTCGTGTCATCACACAAGCCGATAATTACTATTATCTAGCCTATATTATCGTCTGCTATTTAATCACTCCAGTCTTACAACGTAATGATAAATGGAGTGTAGTGGCAGTAGTTAGCGTTATCGCTATTGAGGTAGCGGTAGGTTTCTTCTTTGGCCCTGCCATGATCGCAGTCACTTACGTCGCTGGTTATTACATCGGCAAGAAATGGTTTAAGACTTACACTAATCCAGAAGAGAAATATAGTCTTAAGGCATTAGGTTTATGGATTTTAATTCTATTAGCCTCAATCGGCGCTTACATCCTTATTCAAACATATCAATTTGGTGATGGTTATTTCTTAAAGAATCTCCATAACTTAACAAATAATATCATTGTCACCACCTTCGGTGTTGCGACATTATTCTTTATGCTAATGGCGCTTAAACCTCTTAATAAATTCAAAGGATTACCATTATTTAAATATACTGATAAATTAGCCTTAATCATCTACTTAATGAACCAAGCGTTTATGTGCGGTGCTATGGACGTTAGACAGTGGGTTGAACCAGTATGGTTAGTAACCTTACTCATCTATGTCTTTACAATAACTGCTTCTGTTGGTCTGTTATTACTCAGTGACTTAGTGCTTAAAGCTATCAATAACCGTCCACAAAAGGTAGAGCAAAATGAACAAAAAAGCTAAGAAGATTATTGTCGGCTCCTTAATAGGCGCGGTAACACTTTATTTTGCTTTGGGCATTATTGGTGTGCTTGTGGCCACTGAAGGTTTTATTAATGTTAGAAACTGCGATGTAGATCTTTTAGAGGAAGATTTCTATCGTGTACAAAAGTGTCGTAGTGATTACGATTCTTTAAAGAATAGGGAAGAAATCACTTTTGCCTGTGGTAATGAAACACTACAAGGTTATCTATATGAAAACCCATCCCCTAAAGGTGTGATAGTGTTTTCTCATGGCGTCATGAATCTCGCTGATGCGAATATGAGCCAAGTGCAAGATTACTATGTCACACACGGCTATACAGTCTTCTCCTTTGACTTGACTGGCTGTGGACGTAGCACTGGTAAAGGTATTAGAACTCTATATGAATCCACGAACTGTGTAGAAAATGCAGTAAAAACGGTTAAAGAGCTTGATAAGACCAAAGGCTTACCAATCTTCCTCATTGGTCATAGTTGGGGCGCCTACGGGGCTGTTACGGCCACTGATAGGGTGGGTGATGATGTAAAAGCGGTTGCTTCTTTCTCTGCTTACAATACTCCAAATGAAATGATGTATGGTTCAATGGAAGCCGCAACATCCAAAGCAGTTATTCTTGCTAAACCATCCGTGCAATTAGGTTTATTCCTCCATTGGGGTATGAATATCAACTATTCTGCGGAAAGTTCTATTAAGAAACATCCAGAAATTCCATATGTAGTTATTCACGGAACAGAAGATACAACTATCCAATTTAAGACATATTCTTTATACGACAATGTCGTTAACGACAATTATGAAAATGTCACGACAGTGAAACTAGAAGGCATCCATCACGGAACACCATGGAAAACACTAGAGGCAGAAACCTATACTGGTGAATGTGAAAAAGCCTTAAAAGATTTGAGAAAACAATATAAAGACAAATTACCTGATGATGTTAGAGAAGATTACATCGCTTCAGTTGATAAAGAAAAGAGTAGTGTGGTTAACGCTGAATTATTAAATCTTATTGATGAGGTGTTCACTTCTAAGATATCGTGATATAATTTATATTGTAAACATCGAAAGAAATTATAATTATGAAATCATTTTTTAAAGTTAAAAGAAACATTGTTGCATTTGTTATATTTTTAGCATCCTTCTTATTACCACTCGTTGCTTTTGGTGGTGATGTTGTTGCTTACTGCATGGGTTATCATCACGGCTTTAAAGAACCATGGCCCGCAATTCAAACCGCACTTTATATTTCGTTCGCAGTTATTGTCCTTGCATTTATTGCTTACGTCGTCGTGACAGTGATTATCCAAAACAAATCAAATAAAAAAGAAATCGAAAGCAACGATAAATAGCGTTGATTTTCAATCAAAATCTTAAAATATTAAACTCTAGAAAAGAAAAAAGCCAAATAATTAGACGCAATCTATACTTTTTCTTGTTTTTGTCACATATAGGTTAATTAATTTTACACTTTCAAAATTTTGTAATGAAAAACTAAAAAAAGCACGATTATACGTGATTTTTTTATAAAAAAAGATATTACAATTTAATAAAAGTAAAAAAGAAAGGAAATATAATTATGATTTTTACTACAGTTGCCGCGGCATTTTTAGCCGCAGTTACAGGTGTTACGGTTGTTCGTACTCCGGGCGGATCAGAACAAGAAGTGCCTGTTGAACCAGCTTGCGCTTGCGAGCTCACCGTCGCTAACTTAACGGATTATGATGGAATGATGCGTCAAATGAAGCGTTACAATTTCGGCGGTCAATTTCCAAAAGGCAATTCATCTGCCAACCAAGCAAGTGATATGATGGCGGTCATACTAAGAGAAATGCGTGGTGCAGATTTTGAACCAGCCAACGTATCTTTCTACAATGTTTATGATGTAGAGAAAGCTTTTAGACCAAGATTAGATCCGTTCTTACCTGAACGCTATGAAGAAAACCTTGTCTATACCGTTATTTCTTTTAGCGATTTCAGATATGAAAATTCAAAATCCTTCTTCTTCGGTAATGCTACTATTGCAAATAACCTTACATCTGGAAGTGATCTCGTTGTTTCAGCAATTCATAGCGCTCCTAGCAAAAACGCAATCTCCTTATTGAACGATGCTTTCCTTGCATGTGGTTACAAAGACGTGTCTTATGGTAAATGGTATTGCGACGATGATGAAGATAATTACTATGGTGAAATGGCGAACGTTGACCATTGGGAACTTGAAGATTTCTTTGGTTCAGGCATGAACCATCCAACAGATGAAGATGATTGGTGGAAAGCCATTATCTGGTATGAAGAATGGAAGAGATTACAAAACCTCATGGTTGTTGGTGGCGGTCTTGATTTAGATGTTGCCCAAACACAAATTTGGATGGGCGACGACAGAGTCATTGCCAATCCAATTGGTGGTTTATTGATGAGATATGCATTAGAAGAAAGCGATTTCTTGGCAGGCAATTATGCCCTTGATGCATCTGTCGTTGGCAACCAACTCCACACAGCCATGGCTATGGATTATGGTCAATTAATGGACCGCAATGATTTAATCATTCTCTAATAGAAAAGAGCTAAATAAAAAAACACCTGACATCTCGCCAGGTGTTTTTCTTATTCATCCATAATTTGTTTTAATGGAATCTTTTTCATTAGATAGCCATATATGAGCATTGCGCCTTCATATATGACGATAAATGCTGCTAGGGTGATGAAGAACCACATCCAATCAAAATGGTAATCTGGTACACCTTCAACGTCCTTGAACACGATAGTGACCATTATTTTCAATAATCCGTATTGATAGGCGCTACCAATAGCGAAGCCAATATATGCTGGAATTCTATAACCATCTAGAACTGATTTTTTGCATTCCATCGCACTGTAGCCGAATACTCTCATCATCGCGATATTCTTCTGATTAGCGTGTAGCACAGTGCTTAAAGCAATATAGAAAGTTGTGAACGCTAAGACAATACCGATGATTAAAATCATAATACCCATCATTTCACTAGCGAGTTCATCCATACTCGTAGACATTTGAATCATGGAAGAGAAGCAGAATGAAGATAAGACGATAAAGAAGATAAGTGTTTTGCGACTTTTTAAAATAGAGTTACGCATTTCATTAATGAAGTTCTTCTTATCTTTGCCATCAGAATATTTACCTTTTTGTTTGATAACACCTTTAAGCAAATTAATCGTTGGTTGATTGAGTTTGATAACGCTATAACCGATAGCGATAAGCGCAAAGACAATCGTAGGAATAACGATTAATAGGACAATCATAATCCAGTGGATGTTCATTGGTATATGGGGTAGTAAGTCGTTATCATTTTGCTTTTGATAGAACATTGGCATGATAGCGAACGATAAGAGATAGCCCGCTACACAACCGGCAAAGATACTAAGAGCGAAGACTGCGAATCCTCTAGATATTCTAAAATTAGAATAACCATGCGCTTTTAATATGCCGATCTCTCTAGAATGACTATCGATATAGTGCTTGATATAGAAGAATAGCATGACCACTGAAGTGATAAGCATACATCCGCCACAGCATGAGCAACAGACAATAGAAGTGCTAACAAACGCATCATATAACGATTGTGCAGCGCCAGCTTCTACTTGGTCTGCGATACTTCGTAAATCAATTTGATAATTTAAGAACATATTGCAAACACAGACAGCGCAGCACGCCATGATGGAGATGCCGATTAATTTAAAACCGTCTTTTAAACTGACAATCATAAATTACCATCCAATCTCATAAGCGGATTTCTTATTGATATTGTCGTAGACATCCACAATCTTTCCGCTATTCATCTTGATAGTGCGGTCCGCTGTTTCTGCAATATTTGCGTTATGAGTAACCATAATCATTGTGAACTTTTCTTTTTCTTGTAGCTTGATGATGTAATCTAAAACGCTTCGACCGGTCTTTTCGTCTAACGCCCCAGTTGGTTCGTCTAAGAATAAGACTTTTGGTTTCTTTGAAAGCGCTCTTGCAATAGCGACTCTTTGTTGCTCACCGCCACTTAATTCCGCAGGATGCTTTTTGCGTTTATCTAATAAACCAACAGCCTCGATATATTTAAGGTATTCTTTATCGCCTAAATCCGCACCCATCTTAACGTTCTTTTCAACGCTGAGGTGTGGAAGTAGATAGTATTGTTGGAAGATAAAAGAAACGTTATCTCTACGGAATTTGGTCAATTCTTTTTCATTCATCTTTTCTAGATGCTTATCGTTGTAGATAACTTCTCCATCATCAAGGGTTTCTAGTCCAGAAATGACATTTAAGAAAGTGGATTTACCACTTCCTGATGCGCCGAGAATGACAAGGAATTCCCCGTCTTTAATATTCATAGATACATCATCTAATGCTTTAAATCTACTCTCACCTTTACCGTAATATTTGGTGATATTCTTTATTTCAATCATCTTACTTACCCATTAATCTTTCTTTTAATAATGATTTGAAAACTTCGGTAAGCATATTACCGATTTCCTCGCCTGTGAATGTGCACATAGATGTAGCGCACAATGTGGCAATACCATGTGAATAAATCCATAAGTGACGATATAACATCACTGCATCATCTTGACTAACTGGATAGTTATCAGTAATGGAAGATAATATTGCTTGATAGTTATCATCGATTTCAGGAAGGATTTTATTAACACCGATGTCTTGATCTAGTTTTCTCATAAATAAAAGCTGGAATAGCTTTGGTTCTTTAACCGCAAATAAGATGTAAGCTTGGCCAACACCTTTAAACGCTAAATCTTGTTTCAAACCATCTTGGACATAAGTGGTGTAGATCTCTTTTGCTTTTTCCTTAATTCCTTCAATCACTTCGTTCATATTTGAAAAAGTAGTGAAGATTGGTCTAGCGGAACTATTTAAGTATTTGCCAACCTCACGCGCTGTAACGTGTGATAGGTCAGATGTTCTTAAAATCTCTAATCCTGCATTAATAATTTCTTCTTTTGTAAACTTTGCTCTTGGTGGCATTTTAGTCTCCTTTCTAAAACGCTTGTTTTAATACACATGTTTTATTTAACGACAAAAGCCCGATTCTGTCAACATAATTTGCTTTTTTACCTATATGCATGTGACACGCGCATATGTTACTATTGTAACTAAGTGTTAACAGATAGACCTTTGACTAAAAAGACTGACTATACTATAGTTTTTTGGCAGTTCTACTTTTTAGACCGCTTAAAGTAGAGACTGTTTCGGACAAATAGAATCAAATCTATATGGTCGTTTGTTATTATTGTTACTGCCCCAAGGAGGCTTTTATTTATGGCAAGACGAAAAGTTGTACGTCTCTTCTTCACAGTGGATGATAACTATATTCCATATCTTTCAGTAACTATTGCTAGTATTGTTAGACACGCTAGTAAGAAATATACATATCACTTAACCGTTCTTCATGATGGCTTATCTTGTAAGAGCAAGAAGATACTTCGCAAATATCAAAATAATAAAAACATCTTCGTTTGGTTCATGGACGTCACCGCTAAGGTGCATTCCTTATCTGTTAAGTTAGACGTTCGTGACTACTATACAATTACTACTTATTACCGTTTATTCTTACCTAACTTATTCCCTGTTTTTAATAAGGGTTTATATCTCGATAGTGATATCGTCGTTAGGGAAGATATCGCTAAACTATATTTCACCGACTTAGGTAACAACCTAGTGGGTGCGGTTCCTGATGCATCTGTCCAACTCTATGATGAGTTTGGTAATTATGTTGATAAAGTCATTGAAATGGACCACACCAAATACTTCAACGCTGGTGTCTTATTAATGAACTTTAAGAAACTTAGAGAATTTGGTTTAGAAAGAAGATTCATTAATCTATTAAAGAAAGTTACTTTCAAAGTGGCTCAAGACCAAGATGTCTTTAACTACTTATGTAAGGGACAAGCCCTTCTTCTTGATCCAAAGTGGAACGTGATGCCTCTAGGGGAAAGACATGAAAATCCCGCATTAATTCACTATAACTTAATGTTCAAACCATGGAACTTAAAAAACATCATGTATGAAGAAGAGTTCTTTAAGTACGCTGAACTTGCTGGTGTCAAAGACACCATCATTAAAAATAGAGATGCGATTCCTCAAGAAGTTACCGATAAGATTCTTCAAGGTGTTGATGGGGTTAAAGCCTTCTGTAATTTAGAAGCGGAAAAAGCGCAAGAATACCACGATAAGATTAATGCAGAACCTGAAAAAGTTCGCGAACCTTCTATCGATCAAAGAATTAGAAGTGATGAACAAATCGCTCCTAAACTCAGCGATGAAAGACAAGCTATCGTTGATAAAATCAACGCTCTTGAAAAAGCTAGACGCTTTGATGTGGACGTGGAAAACGATCCTCCATTCAATCACTTAATGCCAGGAGATGTTGACTACTTAAGAAAGAAATGGAC
>JBGUMU010000097.1:0-3283 GCA_045116995.1 Bacilli bacterium | reverse complement strand
TGGGTAGTGAATATGGCTATGGACATCATGTCATCATTCGCTGCTGTTGATGGTAAATTCACAGGAACAGTATCTGCTATAGTTACATCCGGAGAAGAATTCGACGCGTGGTTATCGGATGATCCTCGTATAGAAGCATTCACTCAAGATGTTCTAGTTGCTGTTCTAGATAATCAGAAACTTCAAGAATACGTTCACTTTATTTCACCGACATGGGAGATAAAGGAAGATATTTGTATATGTTTCTACATTAGATCCATAAACAAAGAAGAAGTTATTCTATCACCGATAGGGGGAACTATTAGAGTCCTTCCGTTCGAGTATAAGGCTACCATTGAAAATTTCAAACACGAAATTGTAAATGGTAATATGATATTACATGCAGTAGCGAGGTAAAAAGCATGAAAAAATGTCCAGTATGCGGATGTTGTAGAGTATCAACAACAGCACTTGTTAAATTCATCCAGAATGACGATGGTGATATGATTCCTGAACTTGATGATCAGGAAGAAGTTAATGCCCAAGTAACTTGGCCTAATAATGTGTTCAAATGTGAGAATCCTGAATGTGGTATACCTTCAATAGACGGTAAACAAATAGATCCAACTATTTGGGAATTCAACAATGGTGACTTATTCACAATCTGGTGTGTTTTAAATGAATTGGACTATGATAAGACTAAGGAAGAATACGAGACTTCAGATGAAGAAGAAACCAATCCTGTCAGGAAGGCATTTCACGATTGGCTTGACACTCTCGAGTATGAACCATGGGAAGGTTTGTATGCAGAGCTCGTAGACTAACGTAAGTCTTCATATTTACTCTCTTAAGTTAAATGTTTGAGGTCTTATCATTGTGGTTTAATGCTACAGTGGTAAGATCTCTTTATTTTTGTAGAGGATAGATATTATGCGTGGTGGTTACAAACCTCTAGTCAAGATATACACTGACGGTAGCTGTAAAGATGGTGAAGGTGGGTGGAGTGCTTGTCTATTTTACAAAACTGATTCACTATTCATAGCTGGTAGAGAATCTGATACTACGAACAATAGAATGGAATTGACAGCTGTTATAGAAGCGTTGTCTAGACTGATTACCCCTTGCTATGTAATTCTATATTCAGATAGTAAATATGTACTTGATGGTATGCAGTACATGTATGCTTGGAATACTCGCAAGTGGAAAACTAAAGATAAAAAAGATGTATCCAACGCAGATCTCTGGAAGAAGATGATAGAAGTGTGTGGGAATGGTGGACACACCATCAAGAAGAAATGGGTCAAGGGACATACAGGAAATATCAACAACGAGACTTGTGACTCTTTAGCTAAATACATAAGAGACCATCCTGAAATGGTTGATAAAATAAGGTAATAACTAAGTGTACTCAACCTAGGTTGAGTACACTTAGTAGGTCAAAAGTTTATTTTTTGTCTTCATTATCATCGTGTTTTTTATCGCGTTTATAATAGTACGAGATAATCACTCCAAACACAGTGGATATCAGCATACCAACTGTAGTATTGACGAAGCCTTTGTTCTCAGTCGGGATATCAATAAAAGTCACCGCAAAGATATACGCCAATATAGCAATAGTCAGTATAAAACTCATGATATATTTGAAGTTTAGCTCTTTAGTGATCTTATCTACTTCCGGATAGAACGTTCTAGGGTACCTATGTGCAGATGAAAGTAAGTACTCTTTCTTGTCGACTTCAAATTTCTTGAGTTTGTTAATTTCTTCGTCTGTCATACCGTAAATGTTGTTGATGTTCTCGATATTCAATCCAAGTTCTTTATGTATCACTTTGCAAAGAATCTTAGCGTGAGTGTGATCTATATTCATAAAGACCATTGCGAGTAGAAACAGTTCTTTTCTTAGAAGACATTCGACCAAATCATCCTTAGTAGACATATCGAATCCTCATCTCTCTTAGAAATTCCTTTCTTTGATAAAGAAACATTTGATTTTATCTTTTAAATCTCTGTCGACTTCTACTTTATACTTTTTTCGTAGTGCATCGATATCCTTTCCATGTTCTTCGACAACCTTAGTGAGATTATTGAGTCGTTGCTCTTGCCTTCTTATGCTGGTACCTAGATAGAATCCAATGAATACAGCAAATAATGCAAACGTAACTACTACTATATCAATTATTAAGGTCGACAAGTGACCAAACATAACCGACCACCTCCTCTTTAGAAGAATGAAGATAGATATTAAGAACCCCGTGAGTGGATGTCACTCCACCCACAGGGAACTTAACAACTCTTTTAGTACTCTACTAAAGTATCAAGCCGAGTTATGGATTAACTTCCTGATCCTGCTGCGGTTGCTTCCATCTTAGCAACGAGATCGGTAGCAGTAGGAGCTTCAACCAACAGAGTGTGGTCGTAAACTACGCCGCCTTCACGAACGATGTTGTCATAGGAGCATTCGATATCAGGAACGTCGATATCCAGAGATTCATGTTCAGCGATCTTAACCCATCCACCAACACCGGAATTCAGAGATGCATCCCATGCGTACATTGCAGCACCTGCATCAACAGTAGAATCTGCAGAAGCATCGATAACGAATACCAGACCGGTCAGAGCATCGCCAGTAAGAGCATCACGAGCAGTGATATCAGCAACATATTTAACGTTAGCACGAACCTGAGTAGGCAGTTTGTCAACAAGAACAACACCATTTGCGTCAGTCAAGTCTGCTAAGTAGCTATTCTTCAGTTTGCCGTTTTCAACTAAGTTCAATGAACCATCATCGATCTTACCGTTAGCATTGTGAACTACAACACCACCAGCTGCAGCAACATAAGAACCAGTAGAGAAAGCAGCATTTAAAGCACCTTTTTCAGCTTCGGTAACAACCTGATCGATTAATACTGGAAGCTGAGCAAGTGTTTTAACACCATCGGTAAGATAAACTTTTCCATCGGGTTCCAGAACTAACAGATTAGATGGCAGAACCTTATTAGCTAAAGTGGTTAATTCAGCTTGAGTAACAGAAAGAATTTTTGCAACACCCTTGATGGTGTTTAATTTAGTATTAGAACCAACTGTAACAGTCATAATAATTCTCCTGTAAGAGATTAGGAATAAAAATTTGACAAATTAGACACTATAGTAATCTATTGTCATAACATATATTAAAATTTACGCACTATAGCGTCGTTTTTAATTACCCTCTGTTGTATTCATTTACAAACATAGTGTAATTGCTATCCATCCACATAGCACCATCTCTAGTAGGAGTTGGTGATAGTTTCTGAGATACTAACTC
>JBGUMU010000096.1:0-4330 GCA_045116995.1 Bacilli bacterium | reverse complement strand
CTTATTCACATTCATCTCCTCTAGTACCTTACCAACATCGTTAAAAGCGATGATCACTTTCTTCTATATTAACTATGTTAAACCATTCGCTAAATACTCTGAAGAAGTGGCCTTATTAATGGCGAAAGCTGTCTTAGCGCATGAAGCATTTGGCGATTCAGTCGTGACGCTTCCACTTGAAAGATTATTAGTCCTTCCAAGAGAAGAATCCGCCCGTATCTATGTGGAAGTTCAAAAGACTGCTGATGTTACTTACTTCGTAGACTATGTCTATAAGGCATTAAATAAATACTGTGATTCTTTCTTAGATGATATGGCCCAAGCCAAAGTCAGCGAAATGAGAGAAGACTTCTATCAAGTCGACGAAGATAAAGAAGTTGAAGAAGTTGAAGTCCCAGAAGAACCACGTGTTGAAACAATCGATTTATTCTCCGCTAGTGAAGAAGTCACTAAAGAAGAGGAAAAACCTGAATATAAAGTCGTTCCTCCAGTAGAAGAAAGACAAGAAGCTAAACCTGAACCACAAGTTGAAACACGTCCAACGGAAGTTGAAGCGCCTAAGAAAAAGACTGTTAAAGTCACTTATGTGCAAGAAGAACTCGCTGTCGCTTATATCCCAGTGGCCTTAGATGAAAAGCAAGCTGTTCTTTTAGAACAAGACCTCTTAGAAAGAGATCCTGAACTTAAGAAAGGTGAAGCCAAGTTCTACGCTAGACACTGCACCAAAGGTAAAAAATATACCATCGCGCAATATAAGAAGAGCCTACGCTGCGCGTATGAGACCGCTCGTACATCAATGGACCATTTAGCAGAACTTCTTTACTATCGCAAAGAAAAGATTAAAAATAAATATGTTTACATTCCTGTTGAAAGAGAATAAAGGAGGGAAAGGTAAATGCATCCAATAGTAATATTACTTATCGTCCTCGGCGTTGCCGCGATTATCGCTCTTGTAGCGTACATCATTTATCGTCTCTTACGTCCTAAATTAAAAGAAGAAAAACCATCTGAAGAAGAAATTCTTCAAGATGAAATGAATCGTGTTTTGCAGGATGTTGAAGATCCAGAAGCCGCTAAACAAATTAGCAACTATAAGGAAGATGAATAATCCTCGTTCTTTATACATCCATATTCCGTTCTGTAACAAGATTTGCGATTACTGCGACTTTACAAAGTTGCAGTATTTTCGTAAGTTCGCAGTTTCTTATTTAGAAGCTCTTAAAAAAGAACTCGCTAGCTATAACATTAAAGACCTATTAACCATCTATGTTGGTGGTGGTACACCAACCGCTTTAGAAGATGATTTGTTTGAGGAATTATTAAAAATAATTAGTCCATACAATCGTGGTGTTAAAGAATACACCTTTGAAGCCAATCCAGAATCACTAACTGAATCTAAAATCAAATTATTAAAAGAGTATGGCGTTAACCGCATCTCCTTAGGGGTGCAGAGCACTAATAATAAAGTTTTAAAAGCCATCAACCGTGAACATGATTATGAAGATGTTAAAAGAGCGATTGCTTCCTTAAAGCAATACGATATCGATAACATCAATGTTGATTTGATTTTAGGTTTGCCACATAGTAGCAAATCACTTTTATTGAAGGATTTAGAAAACCTAACAAAGTTAGGTATTAAGCATATATCCTGCTATGGCTTAACCATTCATCCCCATACCGTTTTATATAACCAAGGCTATAAAGAACTAGAGGATGATAAGATGCGTGAACTATATGATTTAGTTCATAATTGTCTAAAAGATAAAGGCTTTGTGCATTACGAAGTTTCTAACTGGGCAAAAGAAGGCTATGAAAGCCTTCATAACATGGTCTATTGGAAAAACGAACAGTACTATGGCTGTGGCCTAGGTGCAGCGGGTTATATCGGGGATATCCGTTATAAAAACACTATTAACTTAGATAATTATCTAAAAGGTGAATATATCGCCGAAAAAGAAGAACTGACCGCTAAAGATAAATATAACTATGAAATCATGCTAGTCCTTAGATGTATTCACGCTGGACTTAACTTTAACAAGATTAAAGAAGAATACGGTGTGGATCTCTACGCCAAGATGGATATCATTAATAAGTTTATTGATGAAGGCTATCTGACATTCAATGATGGTGTAGCCTACCCAACTTATGAAGGCATGATGATTTTGGATACAATCATCCTCGAATTACTTAAGTAAAAAATCTTTTTAATAAAAATTTTATCGTTTAATTATGACATTTATTTTTTGTTTGCTATAATACTTTCTGGAATTAGTTAGCCATGACTAACTCTAAAACGTTATTACTTAGGTAATAATAACACTCGGAATGGTGGCCTAATTCAGCTTCTATGATTGACAGTGGTTGTCTTCATAGAGTATTGCCCTCCTTAGCCTACCCTTTAAAAGGCCACCGTTCCCCATACTTAACACTGCTTATTTTGATAGAAACAGTTTGTTTAAATCTCCGGAATACCCCACGCCGAATGGGGTATTTTTTCTGTTTAGAGCCCCTATAAATCCTTAATGTATATTTATATAAAGATAATTTTTTAGCAGATACTACTTGACAGTGCTAATAAAAAACGTAAAATGTAGTTAGCACAAAAAGTGATAGAGTGCTAAAAAGGAGGAGAAAACCATGGCTTTAACACGTAGTGATACGATCCTAAAATACATCGTTGAATACTTTATTAAAAATGCCCAGCCAGTTGGCTCTCATACCCTCATCGAAGAATATAAGCTTCCATATTCCTCAGCGACCATTAGAAATGAGATGTTTGCTTTAGAGAAAATGGGACTTATTGAAAAGACCCACTCCAGTAGTGGTCGTGTCCCAAGCGCGAAGGGTTATCGTTATTATTGCGATAACTTAAGAGATGGTTCCGTTAACGAACAACTCAAGAACAGCATTCAAACCGTTCTTGATCAAAAAGTTAAATCCATCGACGCGGTCATTAAAGAAAGCTGTGAGATTCTATCTCATATGACTAACTTAGTGACTGTGGTTATGGGCCCAGATGAGAATAAAGAAAAATTAGCATCTATCCAAATGGTGCAGATCTCTGATAACACAATTACCGCGATCTTCGTTACTGATAAAGGCTATGTTGAAAACAAAACCTTCATCGTTCCTGAGAACTTAAAAGCGGGCGAAATCGTTAACTGTGTCTCTTTATTAAATGATCGTTTAAAAGGTACACCAATCGTCGAGCTCGTTGAAAAGACTGAAGCCTTAAAACCAGTTCTTAACGATTATATCGTTGGCCATGACCTTGTTTACCAAGCCTTACTTGAAACATTCATGCGTTTCGCTAGTGACCGTTTATCTCTCTATGGTAGAGATGAGCTCTTCACTCGTGAAGAATATAAAAACGATACAGAGAAATTAGAAAGAGTCTTCAAGTTACTTAACGACCAACAACTTCTTAAAGAAGTTAAAGATGAGATTAAAAAGGATGAAGATGGCCGAATCATTCGTATCGGTGATATCGAAGGTAATCCAGATGTCTCAATGGTGACAGCGAAAATTGACTTAGGAGATGAAGGTAATCGTGCGATTACATTACTCGGACCAACAAGAATCGATTATGACCAAGCCTTATCCGCTTTGGAATATATCGCTGAAACATTAACCGATTACTTCAAAGGATTAAACAACAAAGGAGGTAAAGGTGATGCCTAAAGAAAGCAAAGAACAAGTTAAAGACGAAAAGAACAAAGACAAAAAACGCATCCAAGAGCTTGAAGAAGAACTTGCTAAAGCAAAAGCCGATTCAGAGCATTGGAAAAACGAATATTATAGAGCCTACGCAGATACTAAAAATCTCCGTATGAACTTAGAAAAAGAACACTCAGACGCAATGCGCTATAGAGCGATGGGATTCGTGGAAGAATTACTACCAGTACTTGATAGCTTCCATATGGCCCTTGGTAATGAACCAACAAGTCCAGAAGTTAAAAACTACTTAGTGGGCTTCCAATTCATCTATCGTAACTTCGTGAGCGCACTCGAAAACGAAGGAGTGAAAGAAATCGCTCCAAACATTGGAGACAAGTTCTCCGATAAGAACATGGACGCCGTTGACGTCACTGAACAAGAAGGCGAAGAAAACCTCGTCACCAAAGTGTACGCTAAAGGCTATGAATTACATGGACGTCTCATTAGACCAGCTAGAGTCTCAGTGAGCAAAAATAAAAAAGAAGAACACAAAGAGAGCGTCAAAGCAGACGCTTAATAGGAGGATATAAATTATGGCAAAAGAAATTATCTTAGGTATCGACTTAGGTACCACAAACTCAGTCGTCAGTTACTTACAAGCTGATGGTACAGT
>JBGUMU010000095.1:0-2461 GCA_045116995.1 Bacilli bacterium | reverse complement strand
AAGGAAAAAAATAGCCGATGGTGTTAAACGCTACTATGCCGAGCGTGAGACCAAAGAGATGAGCGATGAACGGAAAGAGAAGTTGCGTGAAATAAATGTGGAGAAAGAAAAAGTTTATAAGTTCTTTATTGAGAATTTGCGCACAATAAACAAGGCTATCAAGGCAGAGCGAGCCAAGCAGAATAAGACCAAGCCACACGGCAAAGATGACGATATTAATAAAGATATATAGATAAGTTTTTGAGGGTGGAGAACCATTAAGTAACATGGTTGTGTTAGGGTTTACCATTACTTAACTCCACCCTTTCTAATTAAAACCCTAACGAGAATAATATATTAAACCCTAACGACATGAATAGTAATTACACGTTTAATTATTCTGTCTCAACAACAGAATGGGATAGAAACAAGGATGAGAAAAACACCCGCAAACTAAAATGGAGAGAGAAACGAGGCGCGATAAAAGACCTTATCAATGACATAAAGAACCATCATGCGTTTTGCGCATGTTTCAATCATGAGGGCGAGAGTTTTGGGATGGGTAAAAAAGAACAAAACAACCTCAAATCAACCCACTTTATTGTTTATGATTTTGATGCCGTTAGGTTAACGGCAAGGGAGTTTTACACCCTAATGGAGACTACAGAAATACCCCCATCGCTTGTTTACACGACCCTTAACAACGGCAAATTCAAGGTTAATAAGGATGGTGTTAGAGACAAATATAACAACCGCTATAGGGTGGTTTATTTGTTAGATACTCCCATCTACAATGCAGAGTTATATAAAGAAACTCACCGAGCCTTAAAAGAGGAAATAAGCCTAACAATAGACGATAAGAACATATACAACGATAAGAGCGATAGCGGTGATGCCTCACACATGTATGGCGGTAACAGATATGCAGAGGTTTATAGCGGTGAGAGTGTGTTATCATTGGCATGGTTGCGCGACCGTTACGACATTAAAGCAACTAACGAGCCAAACAAGTTAAATGAAGGTGGACGGGGTAGATATATAATAAGCCCTCAAGATGATACAAACAAACATGGTAATTATATTCAATATCTTTTCAATCAAAAGATTAACAAATTAAATGAGGGTGGACGGGATAGACAAATAATAAAAAAAGAGGAAGAGCATTATATGTCTATGGCGACCACTCTAGATAATAGTGAGTTTGTCAGAGATTACTATGATTTATCAGTTAATGAAATCATAGAGAAGTATATAAGTGTTTACCCATCTATAGAAGTAACACAAGTTGAGTATAATGAAGATGACCCCTATTATTTAGTGCCAAATGACTACATTGAAATTAAAAGAAAATGGCATTTTGAAGAAGTGGAGAAAAGCAACGGAGACACCTATAAAGTTACACAAATAGAGCGGTGCAAAAATGGTCAGGGGAGACGGAGACGGCTGTTTTTAAACCTCATTATTAGGCGACTTATAGAGCCGTCACTATCATTAGAGCACTTACTAGTTAACGCACTCTATGAGTTAAAACACTTTATAGATAACAACGACCAAGATGACATAATAACAAAAAAGGACATTGCCACAATAGCCGTTAATGCCTATTTTGAAGATATAGAGAAATGGAGAAAATTAAGTGATTACCACAAGCCCAAATATAAAGTAAATAAAGGGTGGTGTGTGGCTCATGGCATTAGCCCAAGAAAACAAGCCATTAAAGTTAGAGGTGAGTTAAATAAACAAGCCAAAGAAAAGAAGTGGTTAGAGGTTGACCACTATTATAACCCCTCATTAACTAACAATGGTAACATTGAGTTGCTAAAGGCAAATGGTATAGAGATAGGGCTAACTGCCTTAAAGGAGTACAAGAAAAGTAGAGGCTACACCAAGAGCAAGAGCAAAGATAAGCAAACAACCGCCAACGAGCCAAATAGAGCCATTGAGAGCGATGGTAAGTGCGCGATTGAGCAACAACCCACAACAACCGCCAACGAGCCACACAGAGCCACAGAGAGCGACGGTAAGTGCGCGATGGCACAACAAAACACCACAACCACAAGCGAGCCAAATAGAGCCATTGAGAGCGACGATAATAAAGCGATGGAGCAACAACCCACAACAACCATTAACGGCTCACATAGCGCAAGCAATGAGGTCACAAATGGCGATGCCATGACGATGGAGATTGTTGAGGCTATAGTGAATGAACTAGACCCTTACTATAGCGATGGAGCGGAAATAAAAGAGGTTAAGCCACATAGGTATGAGGTCAATTTGGGCAACGCAATTCTTTACCCTGAGTTGGCTAATAAAGTCTATAACTACCTATATGAGCATGGACTCAACGCTGGCAACTTATACATGGATAGAGAAAATGATGGTAAGTGTTGTAATACTTTCACGATGTGGTTAGGTTAATATTGAGGTGTGTAATGGTGTGAGTTATGTGGGTGTTGAGCCGTGTGGCTCTTATGGTGGTGTG